>NZ_JARGEJ010000002.1:0-214100 GCF_029211245.1 Robertmurraya sp. DFI.2.37
TTAAAGGCTTCCCAATGTTGATGATGATCAAAAAAGATCTCTTTTAGAATATTTCTGTCCATAAATAAAAAATACCACAGCCCTAATGACTGCGGTAGACCTTAAATTTTTATACTTTCTTATCTTTTAAAAAAAATCATGCTAAGCGCATGAACGTTTTTTCATATGTAAAGAGTCCCAATTGTGCCGTCGCTCGTTTATCCTTCGTTTTGAACCCGCACTCAGCAGGTGGGTGTTCTGTTCCGAGTGGTTGTAAGTCCTACTAAATAGGCATTTACTTCACGAGGAAACGCAAACTCCCGAAGGTAGTATGTTAGGTCAAAACATAGGGTTTACCACAAACACATCAGGACTCTTTATTTGTATTTATCATAGCATATTGAGGCTGCCCTTTCAAGAAAGCACCCTATGCATTTATTACCAATTACTTCTTTTTCAACGATAAATGGAGATCAGAAAGCTGCGCTTCACTGACTTCACCAGGCGCTTCTGTTAACAAGCAGCTTGCGCTCGCCGTCTTCGGAAATGCAATCGTATCGCGAAGATTCGTTCGACCAGCAAGTAGCATAACAAGGCGATCCAATCCGAGAGCGATCCCGCCATGCGGTGGTGTACCATATTCGAATGCTTCAAGTAAGAAACCGAACTGCTCTCTTGCTTCTTCTTCTGAAAAACCAAGAATCTTGAACATTTTTTCTTGTACTTCTTTTTCAAAAATACGAAGAGATCCCCCGCCTAGCTCATAACCATTCAAAACTAAGTCATATGCTTGCGCTCTTACTGCACCCGGATCAGTATCCAATAGTTGCAAGTCTTCTCGTACTGGCATTGTAAATGGATGATGAGCAGCAAAATAGCGCCCAGCCTCTTCATCATATTCCAATAGCGGCCAATCAGTGACCCAGAGAAATTCAAACTTGCTTTGATCAATTAATTCAAGATCTTTTCCAAGCTTGAGGCGAAGAGCCCCTAAAGCATCCGCGACGACCGTTTTCTTATCGGCTACGAACAGTAAGAGGTCGCCCGTCTCTACTTCTAATGCGGAGCGAATGCCAGCTGCTTCATCTTCAGAAATGAATTTTGAAATGGGGCCCTTTAATCCTTTTGCTTCAGCTTTCAGCCAAGCAAGACCTTTTGCACCATAGACTGCAACAAACTCGGTCAGAGCATCAATATCTTTTCTAGAATAAGCAGAAGCAGCGCCCTTCACATTGATCGCCTTCACTTGTCCTCCAGAGGAAACAGCACTTGCGAATACTTTGAAGCCAGAATCTTTCACAATCTCTGATAAATCGACAAGTTCAAGTCCGAAGCGAGTATCAGGCTTATCAGAACCAAAGCGTGCCATCGCTTCATCATAAGGCATGCGAGCGAATGGAGTCGAAATATCCTGTCCTTTTACTTCTTTCATCATTTTCTTCATCATCGCTTCCATCATGGTAATGATATCATCTTGGCTTAAGAAGCTTGTCTCAATATCGATTTGTGTAAACTCAGGCTGACGATCTGCACGTAAATCTTCATCACGGAAGCAACGAGCAATTTGATAATACCGTTCTATTCCACCGACCATAAGCATCTGTTTAAAAAGCTGTGGTGATTGTGGGAGGGCATAGAATTCTCCTGGATGAACACGGCTTGGTACTAAATAATCACGTGCCCCTTCAGGTGTGCTCTTCGTCAAAATAGGCGTCTCAATATCTAAGAAACCTTCGCTATCTAGAAAATCGCGCACTACTTTTGTTACTTGATGACGCATTTTGAACGTCTCAAACATCACTGGTCGCCGTAAATCTAAATAACGATATTTTAGACGGATATCTTCAGATACTTCAGACTTATTATCGATCGTAAAAGGAGGAGTTTTAGCCTCATTTATGATCGTTACTTTCTGTGCCTTTACTTCAATTTTTCCTGTCTTGACATTTTCGTTAATCGTTCCCTCTTCTCGCGCCACTACGATCCCATTTATATCAAGAACGTATTCGTTTCTTATCTTCTCTGCAATCGCGAGTGCTTCCGGTGATTCTTCAGGATTAAAGACAACCTGAATGATTCCAGTCCGATCACGTAAATCAATAAAAATGAGACCGCCCAAGTCGCGGCGCTTTTGCACCCAACCCTTTAAAACGATTTGCTCTCCAATCGCTTGCTCTGGTACTTCTCCACAAAAATATGTTCTCCCGTACACAAAAACTCCTCCTATTCAACTGAAGCCTTAAATTGTTCAATAAATTGGTCAAGCGAATACTCCGTTTGCTCACCAGATGCCAATGACTTCACATTAATTTTATTTTCATTTAGCTCATTTTCTCCTAAAATTGCTACGTATTTGGCTTTTAAGCGATCGGCTGCTTTAAACTGAGCTTTAATTTTTCGATTTAAGTAATCACGTTCTGCTGAAAAACCAGCATTTCTAAGCTGATATAAAAGCTTTACAGTATATTCTTGAGCAGCTTCACCTAACCCTGCTAAATAGATATCAATACCTTCTGTTAATGGAAGCTCTACTTTTTCTGCTTCAAGAGCAGCAATGAAGCGTTCTATGCTTAAACCAAAACCAATCCCTGGTGTTTCAGGACCGCCTACCTCTTCAACTAAGCCGTTGTAGCGACCTCCACCACATAAAGTAGTGATTGCACCAAACCCGTCTGCATCACTCATAATTTCAAATGCTGTATGGTTATAATAATCCAATCCTCTTACTAAATTAGAGTCGACCTCAAAGGGGATTTGCAGTGCGGTTAAATATTTTTGCACCTTCTCGAAATATGCTTGAGACTCAGCATTTAAAAATTCAAGAATGGAAGGTGCTGATTTCATCAGCTCATGCTCCCTATCCTTTTTACAATCCAAAATTCTTAAAGGATTGGTCGTGAGGCGATTTTGACAGTCGCTGCAAAATTCACCAATTCGCGGCTGGAAATGTTGAATCAGCGCCTCTCTATGGGCATTTCGACTTTCTTTGTCACCAAGACTATTGATGACGATCTTCAGTTTTTTCAAGCCCATTTCTTGATATAAGCTATACGCTAATGAGATGACCTCTGCATCTATTGCTGGATCTGCGCTTCCTAAAGCCTCCACTCCAAATTGGACAAACTGACGAAAGCGACCGGCTTGCGGTCTTTCATAACGAAACATTGGCCCCATATAATAGAGTTTTACTGGCTGGTTAGCATACCCGAACATTTTTTGTTCAACGAATGAGCGAACGACTCCCGCCGTTCCTTCAGGACGGAGCGTCAGGCTTCTGCCTCCTCTATCCTCAAATTCATACATTTCTTTTTGGACAATATCCGTTGTATCTCCCACGCTTCTTGTGAATAATTCAGTATGTTCAAATATCGGCGTGCGAATTTCCTTATATTGGAATTTCCCACAAAGCTCTCGAGCCTTTTCTTCAATGAGCTGCCATTTTTCTACTTGTCCAGGTAAAATATCCTGAGTTCCTCTTGGAATATTAATAGACATGAGAATCCTCCTCTGAAATCTTCCGAATAAAAATAAAAAAACTCCCGTCTCTTGTATATAAATATACAAGGGACGAGAGATATAATCCCGTGGTGCCACCCTAATTGAAGACGTGCTATTACGCCATTCCACTTTGACAGTTAACGCCTGTTCACGTTCCTCTCCTACTAAAGAATCTTCTCTTTCAGAGCGAAGCCTACGGAGTGTTCTTTCATTAAGTCATTATGTAGGAATGCTTTCAGCCTGTGGCACTCCCTCTCTAATCATATGTATCTTAACTACTCTTCTCCATCAACGGTTATCATCTTCTCATACTTTATTTATATAATAATACGGAGCAAGACTGTAATTGTCAAGACTATTCATGAACGTTCTAATTGTTTCTTTAATTTTCGCACATCGCTCATCGTTAAACCAAATTCAGATGCTAGCTCGACCATGCTTGAGTTCTGTTCTTTTTGCAGAAAATCATGAAAATCAATGCCAAATAGTTGATTTTCTCCTTGTTGAATCGTCGTTCCTTTATCACTAAACCTCATCGAAATCACCCTTCTTATTTTTTTCTCTCTCTATTGTTTCCATGAAGGATAGATAATTATCCTACTTTAAAAAAAGCTTTGTTAAACCATATTATCGCTCAAACGATTTTTGATTCGTTTTGTGTGGACCCCCTCGTTTCTCATGAAATGAGCTGAGAATCAATACAGACAGATAAAAAGCAAAAAATCATGCAAACATTGACTTAACAAGTTTAGTCTGATCCCTTAGAATAGAAAGATGCAGAGGAACCAAATATAGTAATCGCAACTCGAGGTAACGGTAAAGTTGATCAAAAATGCTGAGCCTTTGAGAGAAAAGCAATAGCTTGTAACATAGAAGGCAACCTAGTATTTAGCGAAGGGAGACAGAGAATGCAGAGAAAAAAATATCTACCACTATTGCTTTGTCTTATTCTTGTCTTATCATGTATTTATCCGCCGCTTCAACCTGCTGCTGCAGGCACAGTACAAGTTGGCGAAGCGAACGTCAATGTCAGGGAAGGTCCGGGGCTTAGCTATAATGTGATTAAAAAAGTGAATAAAGGGGATACCTTCTCCTTTATAAAACAAGAAGGTGATTGGTACCAAGTCGATATCGGCTCAGGAAAGAAAGCATGGATTGCAAGCTGGCTTGTCACAAAAAAAGAGGCGGTTGACCCTGCAAATGAGAGCTTCATGGGAAATGTTACAGCCAATAGCGTTAGAGTCAGAACCGGCCCTGGGACAAGCCATTCTGTACTCGGAGCTTTAAATAAGGGCGATGCTGTGGAGATTCTTAAATCTGAAGCCAATTGGTATCAGGTTAATAGCCGTTTCGGAAAAGGCTGGATCTCAAAAGACTATTTACAAACGGAGAAAGAGACAACAACAGGCGGAAATATCGGGACAATTACCGCAAGCTCCCTTAACGTCCGTTCAACTCCATCTACGCAGGGGCAGTCGTTAGGAAGGCTGAAAAAAGGGGACCAAATAACCGTTCTCTCACATCATAACGGTTGGATTGAAATTACATTTAAAAACCAACAAGCATGGATTAGCAGTGAATATGTAAAGCTTGAATCAGGCACCGGTACTTCTGTTCCACCAGCAAAATCAAATTCAAACCTTTCTGGGATAACGGGGACTGTCACGGCAACTTCTTTAAATGTTAGAGATTCTGGTTCTTTAAATGGAAAAGTTATCGGCAGTGTTTCTAAAGGAGAGAGAGTTAAGATTCTTGAAGAAGTGAACGGTTGGGTGAAAATTGAACTTCACTCTGGCAAAAAAGGCTGGATTGCTGGGTGGTATATAGAGAAATCAATACCATCACAAGCCCCTTCTTCCAATAGTTCTCCAAAAAACAGCAGCTTAACGATTGATCATAATGGAACGAATATTCGGTCTGCTCCCGATTTAAGCGCAAAGGTAGTAGCGAGGGCAAATGCTGGAGACAAATTTTCAATTGTCAACATTCATAAAGATTGGTATGAAGTGAAATTAGCAAATGGAAAAAGTGGATATGTCGCTGGCTGGATTGTTACGGTTAGTAACGGCGTCCCACAAATCGAAAAAATCGGAACAAGTAGCGATATAAAGAGTAAGAAAATCATGATCGATCCTGGTCATGGGGGGCGAGACAACGGAGCGACTGGAGCTAAGGGAAGCCTCGAAAAAAACTTAACATTAAAAACCGCCCAGCTTTTAGCGAATAAATTGAAAGCACAAGGGGCAAAAGTATTCATGACAAGGAGCAACGATCAATACCTCGCTCTCAGTTCCAGAGTGAGTATGGCTCACTATCAAAATGTCGATGCCTTTATAAGCCTTCACTATGACAGCATTGATAATTATACTGTCAAAGGAATGACAAGCTATTACTATCATTCACATCAGAAGGGACTAGCCTCAAGCATACATAATGCCGTCATCAAGCAAACCAAACTGAATGATCGCGGTGTTCGCCAAGGGGATTACCATGTCATTCGGGAAAATAAACAAATGGCCGTTTTACTAGAACTGGGATATATAAGCAACCCGACAGAAGAACTGATGGTAAATACTTCCCAATATCAAGAACAGGTCACCAATGGTATTGTCCAAGGTGTCGTGACATATTTTAAATAATGAAGGTAGAATTCTTTAAAAGCAAGAGGGGAAAACGAATCATTTTCCCCTTGCTTTTTGCTTATGATTTTCAGCTTCTTTATAATGAATACAGCAGATTTTTTAACCTTTTTTCGAAAAAAAATGTCATAAGATCCGTTGATTGTGGCCTTCATGACAAATCCTATTCTAATGAACGAAAATGGCTTCAGTCCAAAAATATCGAAAAACCAATCGCAAACAAAATGACGGCAAAAATAAGACCGATTACGACTTGTAAGAGCAGCTGATTGAATTTTTTTTGATCATTTCCAGCTTCTTGACTGTCTTTGAAAAAAGACAATAGACCTGAAGTAAATATAGCATCCCAAAGCTTCCATGTTTCATTATCTTTCTTCTTTTTGTCATTATGATCGTTCATTTTGAATCCTTCCTTCAACTTTTGAAGAGAAAAAGAATCGATTCTCGTCATACCGATTTTTAAAACGGCTTTTCATTGCCTTATTTACTTTCCAAAATAAGTGTCACTGGTCCATCATTTGTCAACTGTACATCCATCATTACCCCGAATTGACCTGTTTCAACATGAATCCCCTGCTCTTCTAATAAACGATTAAAATGATCGTAGATTTTCTCTGCATGGTCAGGTTTCGCTGCCTCCATAAAGTTTGGTCTTCGTCCTTTGCGGCAATCTCCGTAAAGAGTAAATTGGGAAACGGAAAGTATTTCGCCTCCGACATCCAGTAAGGACAAGTTCATTTTCATATTGTCATCTTCAAAAACACGTAAATGGGCAATTTTTTCAGCTAAATACTTGGCGTCGTCTTCACTGTCTTCATGGGTGACACCGACTAAAAGGACATAACCCTTATTGATCTTTCCAACAACTTTTCCAGTAACCGTTACTTGAGCTTCTTTACTTCTTTGTACAACAATTCTCATTACGATATTACCTCCTCTAAAAAAAAGAAAAGCTGTCACATTCTCGACAGCAGGGATTTTTGCGCGGATTTATCATAAATAGATTTTTCGCAAATCGTTTTTTTACTCAACCGGATGAAAAAAATCTAATTCATAATTCTTCGTACAGCATATATATCTGGGATTTGTTTAATCCGGTCAACTACCTTTTGTAAATGAGCAACATTGACGATCATAATCGTCATGCTAATTGTCGCCATTTTATTGCGATCCGACTTACCAGTTACAGCAGAGATATTGGTTTTCGTCTCACTGACTGCCTGCAATACTTCATTTAGCAATCCTCTTCGATCATAGCCAGTGATTTCAATATCAACATTATACTCCTTACGGTCATTTAAAGCCGTCTCCCATTCAACCGGGATGAGCCGTGCCTTCGCATCAGCCGTATCAATATTGGTACAATCTGAACGGTGAACAGAGACACCGCGACCTTTCGTTATGAATCCGACGATATCATCTCCAGGCACTGGACTACAGCATCTTGATAAGCGTATCAATAAATTATCAATCCCTGTTACCCTTACACCTGACTCACGCTTTTTCTTTGTCGGGAATGATTTTAACTCATTGACCGCACTGGCAATCGTCGTTTCCTGTTCTAGATCACGTTGCTTGCGCCATTTCTCTGTTAAACGATTCGCAACCTGGAGAGCTGTAATTCCGTTGTATCCAACAGCAGCATACATATCTTCCTCACTGAAGAAATTAAATTTCTCAGCCACCCGTTTAATATTTTCTGGTGTCAAAATTTCCTTCAATTCAAACTCCATATTGCGAATTTCTTTTTCAACAAGCTCGCGGCCTTTCTCTACATTCTCTTCTTTACGCTGCTTTTTGAAAAATTGTCTAATTTTATTTTTTGCCTGTGATGTTTGCGCAAGCTTAATCCAATCCTGACTTGGTCCATAAGAGTGTTTGGATGTAAGAATCTCGACGATATCCCCTGTTTTCAGCTTATAATCAAGGGTGACCATTTTTCCGTTCACCTTTGCACCAATCGTTTTATTGCCAATCTCTGAATGAATACGATAAGCAAAGTCGATAGGAACAGAGCCTGCCGGTAATTCAATTACATCCCCTTTAGGGGTGAAGATAAAAACCATGTCGGAAAAAAGATCAATCTTCAACGATTCCATAAATTCTTCTGCATTTGAAGAATCATCCTGAAATTCGAGAATTTCTCTAAACCATGTGAGTTTGTCATCTAAAGAAGAATTCTCATCAACTGTTTTCCCTTCTTTATATGCCCAGTGGGCTGCGATCCCGAACTCAGCAATTCGATGCATATCGAAGGTTCGAATTTGCACCTCAAGTGGATCACCCTTTGGTCCGATTACTGTTGTGTGAAGAGACTGATACATATTCGGTTTAGGCATGGCGATATAATCTTTAAATCTCCCCGGCATCGGTTTCCAGCAGGTGTGAATAATGCCAAGCACCGCATAACAATCTTTTATACTGTTTACAACAATGCGAACGGCAAGCAAATCGTAAATTTCATTGAACTGCTTATTTTGCAGTGCCATTTTTCGATAAATGCTGTAAATATGCTTTGGCCGCCCAGAAATATCCGCTTTGATTGCAACCTCATCCAATGCTGTACGCATCTCAACAACAACATCGTCTAAGTACTGCTCTCGTTCTGCACGCTTTTTCTTCATTAAGTTTACAATGCGGTAATATTGCTGCGGATTTAAATAGCGAAGAGCTGTATCCTCCAGCTCCCATTTAATTTTCGAAATCCCTAAGCGATGGGCTAAAGGAGCAAAGATCTCTAACGTTTCATTGGAAATACGCCGCTGTTTTTCAGCAGGTAAATGCTTCAAAGTTCGCATATTATGAAGTCTATCTGCTAACTTAATTAAGATCACGCGAATATCCTGAGCCATGGCAACAAACATTTTTCGATGGTTTTCCGCTTGCTGCTCCTCATGCGATTTATATTTAATTTTTCCTAGTTTTGTCACACCGTCAACAAGCATTGCCACTTCATCATTGAAGGCCTCACGAATATCGTCGAGCGTAACTTCAGTATCTTCCACAACATCGTGAAGAAATCCGGCTGCGACCGTATCCGGATCCATTTGTAAATCCGCGAGAATTCCAGCCACTTGAATTGGATGGATAACATACGGTTCTCCGGATTTTCTATATTGGTCACGATGAGCATGTCTAGCAAATTCATATGCTTTTTGAACAGTCTTGACATGTTCACCATTTAAATATTTCCTTGTTATTTCGATGACCTGTTCAGCTGTCAAAACTTGTTCATTGGCCATGTAATCACCTTATCTATCCTGAGGTATTTGTTTAACACATATGATCGATTCTGTCATTTTGTATAGATCACTTCTTTGTGAAAAAAGTAAATAAAAAATAATATAATTGTTACTATTATCGAAAAAAAACAACGATATGTAAAGAGATTGAGCATTCTTTTTTCGAGAAAAGTAAGAATTTTGTCGAATTGCTTTACTTGCCCTTCACATAATGAAATAGAAAAAGAGCGCGAACAGCGCTCAAAATCAGTTAAAATTCCATTAATGTTAAAATATCATAGCCATCTAATTTACTTCTTCCCTCTAGGTAAGTAAGTTCAATTAAAAAGGCGATTCCAGCCACAACCCCGCCAAGCTCTTCAACTAATTTAATCGTTGCTTCAATCGTTCCACCGGTAGCGAGAAGGTCATCTGTAATAAGCACGCGTTGTCCAGGCTTAATCGCATCTTGATGGATCGTTAATACATCTTTTCCATATTCAAGGCCATAATCAACATCAATGGTCGCTCTTGGCAATTTCCCTTTTTTTCTTACTGGGGCAAAACCAACTCCTAAAGAATAAGCTACGGGACAGCCGATAATGAAGCCACGTGCTTCAGGACCAACAATAATATCAATATCTTTCTTTCGAGCATATTCCACAATTTGATCTGTTGCGTAATGATATGCCTCCCCATCGTTCATCAACGGTGTAATATCCTTAAATTTAATTCCTGGCTTTGGCCAATCTTCCACAATTGCAATATGTTTTTTTAAATCCATTCTTCAACTGCCTCCTCATTGGTAACCGACCCAATTATCATTTCGTCAAACCACTTTTTCAGTTCGTCAACGGATGAATAGAGTAACTCCCCTTCAAGAGCATAATGTGCCTGCTTTTGCTGGTATGTGATCGATTCTGATAAATCTTTTTTATTTTTAACCTCATTTAAGGTAATAAATCCATTATGCTGCTTTATCAATTCTAGTTCTAAAAACACTTGCGACATGAAATCAATCGTCGCTCTCGTCCAACCACGGTATTTAGCAAGATCATCGCCATATCTTTTCAGATCAAAAGGTGCTTTTTTCATCAAGAAAGCATAATACCATTTAAAATGCTCTCTTGTCGGCATCGTGGAGAAATAATCACTCTCTTCACCATAAAAATGGGCATAAATTCTTGCTGGTTGCTTCCCCTGTAAGAGTGAAACAAGAAACTCTTTAGAAGGGGGGAGATCGGCAAGAACGATGTTCCGTCCTGTAATATCCAAATGGCGAGCTTTATCCAAATTATTCACCACAATTAACTCGTTATTTTGATGGGTAAATTTGCTCACGTACTTTTCATTAAACACAATCCAAAGTGCACTAGAAACACTATCGGACAGTTTTTCGATTCTCTTTAAGCCACGATAATCAAACAACTGCCACTCATGCACCGCTAAATCTTGAAGGAAAATTTGCGGTTTCCGGATGTTGTTCCACTCATTAATAGCTAATTCTCCAATGACCGCTAAGCTCGCGTAAGGAGAAACTTCATCTAATAAACTTCCTAACCCGAAACCAATCCCATCTAATGAACTTCCTTGATCCTCTAATACAAGCTTTAAATGGGTTTGATCCGCACCGATTTTCTTCATTTGGGAAATACTAGCTGCTTTAATAAGTACCTTCGGCTTTGGATTATACATCCCGAATGGAGCAAGCATCTGCATTTCCTCAAGCGCCTTTAAATCGACATTTTTTAATTCTATTTCACTATCCAGCTTTGTGACAGGAATGAAATCTTCCTCAGTAAGTATTTTTGAAGCCAATTGATTTAAGCGGCTGCGTAGTTCTCCAACATCTTCTATTTTCAATGTCATTCCTGCAGCCATCGGATGACCGCCAAAATGAGGCAATATATCACGACATGTCGATAAATTTTGGAATAAATCAAATCCCATAATACTCCGAGCAGACCCCTTCGCCAAACCTTTTTCATCATCAACGCTTAGGACTATCGCCGGACGATAAAATCGCTCTACAAGTTTGGAGGCAACGATCCCAATCACACCTGCGTTCCACCCAGATTTTCCAACGACAATAACGGAATTTTCGTCAATTGGATAATTTTCTTCAACCTCTTGAATCGCTTCCTCTGCGATTTCATTGACGAGTGCTTGTCTTTCTTTATTTAATGCATCAATTTCTTCTGCAATGGTCTCCGCTTCATATGGATCTTCAGTTAATAAAAGATCGACGGCAATATCTGCACTTTCCAATCTGCCGGCAGCATTTATTCTAGGAGCAATTACAAATCCAATCGTCTCCTCATTAACGGCAGGCAAATCGGAACCAGCTAATTTCAACAACGCTTTCAGGCCATGGTTGTCCGTATTTTTTAACGCTTGGATCCCTCTTTTAGCTATTAATCGATTTTCTCCAACTAAAGGGACTAAGTCAGCAATCGTACCAATCGCAGCAAATTGCAACAGATGCTCGGGCACCTTTCCCAAAAGAGCATGAGACAATTTGAACGCAACCCCAACACCGGCTAAATCATGAAATGGATAAGGACTGTTCTCCAATTTTGGGTGAATGATCGCCAATGCTTCAGGCAATTCTGGTCCTGGTTCATGGTGATCGGTAATAATTAAATCAAGCCCCAATTCTTTGGCTATTTTTGCCTCATGGAGCGCAGCAATTCCAGTATCGACGGTGATAATAAGATGAATGCCACTTTCAGCAGCATGACGAAATGCGTTTTCATTCGGTCCATATCCTTCTGTAAAACGATTGGGAATATAGTACTGGACATTCGCCCCTAATTCCTGAAGGGTAAGCATCATGACGGAAGTGCTTGTAACTCCGTCTGCATCATAATCACCAAATATAAGAATTTGTTCATTATTTGCTATCGCATCTTTTATTCGTGAAACAGCAATATCCATTCCTATTAAAGTGAATGGATCATGGAACGCATGATCTTTATCAAAAAGAAAAGACGAGGCGAGCTCCGGGGTATCAAAGCCCCGATTAACAAGTAAAGATGCCACCAGCGGTGTAATGCTAAGCTCCTCTACAAGTCTTCTCTTTTTTTCTTCATCGACCTGTTGGCAAATCCATCTAGTTTTCGGCTTTAACATACGTTCACCTCTCAACTTTTCTATTATACTAGAGCGCTATATTCGGTTCAAGCTAAGAGTGTATTCGTAAATATTCAAAAAAACAAAAAAATGTGCAGCAAAAGTTTATATTAGCTTTTGGCGCACATTACGTTGACATTCTTTGACTATTTCGGATTGTAGGGATTAATATGAACAAAAACATTTTCTACATTCTTTTCCCGCAGCAACTTTTTCTTCACAGCTTTTCCAACTTTATGGCCTTGCTCTACCGTCATATGTGGGTCAACAGATATCTTAATATCAATAATAACGTAATGACCATGCTCGCGCGCATGAAACTCATCTATTTTTTTGACTTCAGGAACAGACTCTACCACTTTTCTAAGTTCAACCGTGTCTTCATCGTTCATGACACGGTCGAGGGCATTGCCAATCGATTCTTTTCCAAGCGTCCACGCAATTCTCAAGATCATCAAGGCTACCACCAGTCCTGCGACTGGATCAGCATATTCAAGCCAACCAATTTGCAAAAAATCGCCAACTACGGCTGCTCCAATTCCCACTAAAGCCGCTAAAGACGAATAAACATCTGAACGATGTTCATAAGCATTTACAATGAGAGCGTCACTTTTTAATTGCTGGCCTAATCGAAATTTATAACGAAACATACACTCTTTTGTAATAATTGAAATTAACACTGCTACGATAGCGATCGGATTAGGAGCCTCTATCGGATGAAAAAACGCGTCAAATGAGGATCTTCCAATCTCTAATCCAACGATAAACAGCAACACCGCTACGATGATGGCTGCAATCGATTCCGCCTTCCCATGACCGTATGGATGCTCCTCATCAGGAGGCTGCTTCGCGGCCCTTAAACCAATAAAAACAGCTAACGAGCCTGCCACGTCTGAAGCAGAATGAACTGCATCTGCTATTAAAGCCTTGCTATTCGCATATATACCAACGCTCCATTTTAACGCTGCCAAGACGACATTTCCAACTATGCCAATGATGGCAGCAAACTCTGCTTTTTTAAAACGTTCACTTTTTTCCAACGTACTCCCCCCTTAAACAAAAGTCCACTATCCCTTTAAACAAACCTTCTACCAGTCTATCCTAAACACTCCAGTCTCATAAGGGTGGTTTCTGCTTTTCCATCAGAAAAAGTAAACAGAAAAATAATTTAGCACTAAAATGCTTTCATTATTGTGGGAATTAGAAAAGAAAGAATTTCACACGATGATCCAAATACCGTAACGTAACTTAAAACAGAAAAAAGCTGAGAACAAAAAGTCGTAATTAACGACCTTTTGACTCAGCCTCTTCACCATTATACTTGCGGTTCATCTGTCTTTTTACGCTTTTCTTTGTAAGTAATTAATGTACCTTTCGTCTTTAATTCTTTCGCCTTCCATACATACCATATTTGAGCTGCTAAGAACAAAGATGAATATGTTCCTGCAATCAAACCAATTAGCAATGCGAAAGAGAAGTTCGTAATTGATTCGCTTCCGAAGATAAGTAATGCAACTACGGCGAACACAGTTGAAATAATCGTATTTAATGACCGGCCAAAGGTTTGGCGTAAGCTCCGATTCACAATATCAGCCAGTTCCTCCGTGTTTTTAATCCGTCTCTTCTTCTTCATGTTTTCACGAATCCGGTCAAAAGTAACAATCGTATCGTTAATCGAGTAACCAACAATCGTCAATACGGCTGCAATGAAGGTTAAATCCACTTCAAAACGGGTGATGCTAAAGATGGCAATGATAAAAAATGCATCATGTAGCAACGCAATTACGGCAGGGATGGCCATTCGCATCTCAAATCGAATCGTAACATAGATTATAATTCCGATCGATGCGATCAGGACTGCCTTCGCCGCATTTTTCGCCAATTCTTTTCCAACCGTTGGTGATACGGTACTTACATTCGGTTCAGCGCCATATTTCTCTTTAAAATTTGTTTTTAAATCCGCAATCTCGTTTTGATTAAGAATATCCTCACCCTTGAGGCGGGCAACCCCGATATTATGAGCGTCACCTGAAATGACAATATCGTTCGTTTCTATCCCAACACTCTCAAGCTGCTCTTGAAATTCCGCCTTCGTTAAAGAGTAATCGGAAAGAACCTCTATTCTAGTACCACTAGAGAAATCAATCCCTAAATTCAAGCGGAATACAACCAAACATAAAAGCCCTAAAGCTAATAAAATACCTGAAAGCGCAAAGAACTTTTTACGCGGTTTGATGAAATCCCATTTATCAAATTTTGTTGGCAAATCAAGCGTATCATAACTTTCAGCAATATCTTTTATCTCTTCCTGCTTTACACCGAACCAGCGAGGTTTTTTATTAAAGAGGTTACTGTTGACCCATAACCCTAAGAACAACCTAGTACCGAATACAGCAGTGATGAAGCTGACTAGAATGCTGACCATTAAAGTTGTTGCAAATCCCTGTACAGAGCTTGTTCCAAAGTAAAAAAGAACTGCTGCCGCTAAGAGGGTTGTAATATTCGCATCCACAATCGTTGATAAAGAACCGCTCGTACCCGCTTTATATGCAGCTTTTAAATTTCTGCCAACTTTCAGTTCTTCTTTTATGCGCTCAAAAGTAATGATATTGGCATCCACTGCCATCGCAACCCCAAGAATAACTGCTGCAATTCCCGGAAGGGTTAAGACTGCATTCATCCAATCAAATATGAGCAAGATCAAGTATATGTAGACCGATAAAGTAACCGTCGCAATAAAACCAGGGAAGCGATAATAAGCAAGCATAAAAATAAATACGGCTGCAATTCCGATAATCCCTGCCAGCACCGTCTTATCCAAAGCGTCTGCCCCAAATTGCGCTCCTACAGAAGTAGAGTAAACTTCCTCAAGCTCAACCGGTAAAGCTCCTGCATTTAATAGGTTTGCTAAAGTACTAGCCTCTTCAATTGTAAAATCCCCTGAGATAGAGACTGAGTCTTGATTAAAAATTTGCGAAACTCTTGGAGCAGAAAGATATGCTGGATTTTCCTTCGTTGCTTCTTCCCGGAAGCTATGTTCTCCTTCTTCATAATCCAGCCAAATAACAAGCAAATTATTTGGAGCTCCCATGTTAACTATTTGTTCTGTCACTTCTCTAAACTTATCAGCGCTCTTCAATTTCAAAGAAACACTCGGCTGACCATTGTCATCAAAGGTTTGCTGCGCTCCACCTTCAACTAAATCCCTACCATCCATCATTAAATTATCATCTACATCTCGGAATGATAAATTCGCTTCCGTAGAGAGCATTTCCCGTGCTTGATTTTGGTCATGAACACCAGCCAACTGAACGCGAATGCGATTATCTCCCTCAACCTGAAGGGTTGGCTCACTAACTCCTAGTGCATTTATACGTTTATTTAATGCTTCAGCCGTGCTAGCCAATGTAGCATCATCAATCTTTTGTCCATCTTCCGCCTTGACCTCGTACAGTACTTCAAAGCCCCCTTGAAGATCTAAGCCAAGTTTAATATTTCCTAAAATATTTGTTGTCGTTGCACCAATTATCCCGCCCAAAAAAAGGACTATAAGAAAAAAAGCAACGATTCTGTTCCGTTTGACCATTATGTAGAAATCCTCCTTAAAAGAATGCAAAAGCTAATTCTTTAACGCTGTTAACCTGTTATTTCATTTCAATGAAAGTCAATAAGATTATTATGAAACAGTTTGGAAGAGGTGTCAATTTTATATGTATAAGCTAGATTCATTTTAAAAGTTCTTTCAACTCCGTTTCGTCCTCAAGAGAAAAATCAAGGAGCTTCAATGCTTCAACGGAGGCAAAACTCATATATTCACCAGGTTTTAATGAGAGAATATCAGCTACTATTTCATATAGCTTAATGTCATCTCTCACTCGCTTCCACTTCTTCGTCGTGAGAAACTCCCATAACTGTTGCTCGTGGATGGTTCCATATCCTAATAGATTTAATTCTTCCACTTTACTAATAAGAGCTGGTTTTACTTCACTACGGAAACGATCGTATTCATGGACAGTGCTCATTTGAACTCCTCCTAGATAATCTTCATATAGAAAACGAAACAACTTGTCATGCTTTGTCCACTTTCAAGCATATAGATAATTGTATATGATTTAACTCTTTTCTGAAAGCGACTTTCCAAGAAAATACTTTATAATTCCAAGATCCGTCTTATAGAACTTATATCCAGAAGGCAGGGAGCAAGATGTCTAAGTTTTTAAAAGGAACGATCATATTATTAATTGCCGGGTTAGTCACCCGAGTGCTTGGCTTCATCAATCGTATCGTCATTGCCCGATTTATTGGAGAAGAAGGCGTCGGTCTCTATATGATGGCATTTCCAACCCTTATGTTAGTTATCACTATTACACAATTAGGACTGCCTGTAGCGATTTCAAAAAGTGTGGCTGAGGCAGAAGCAAAAGGAGACTTCAAAAAAATCAAAAAAATATTAGTAGTCTCTTTAACAACGACGATCTCTTTATCCTTGTTGTTTACACCTGTTCTCCTTTTTAGCGCACCTTATTTATCTGACCTATTGTTTACTGATAATCGCACAAAACTACCATTACTGGCAATTACTCCGATTATCCCAATTGTTGCAATTTCAGCCGTTATTAGAGGATATTTTCAAGGACGACAAAACATGAAGCCAGCAGCCTACTCACAGGTAATTGAGCAAGTCATACGAATCGCCCTGATTGCTGTTTTAACAAAGATGTTTCTCCCATATGGGATTGAATTCGCCGCCGCAGGAGCAATGCTTGCCTCTGTTATCGGTGAGCTTATGTCGCTGCTTTACTTAATTACAACGTTTAAAATGAAAAAGAAATTTCCATTTAGAAGAAATTTCTTTAAGCAAATACAGGCTGGTAAATCGACCTTTAAAGAATTAATGGGTGTAGGACTACCAACATTAGGAAGTAGACTAATCGGCAACTTCTCTTGGTTTCTTGAGCCGATTGTCGTCTCCTATAGCCTTGCTTTGGCCGGAGTTGGTACATCACTAGCAACAAAACAATACGGTTCCCTTACCGGATTTGCCATGCCGTTATTGCTTCTCCCTTCGTTTATTACCTACTCCTTATCGACTTCGCTAGTACCAGCAATCAGTGAAGCCAATTCAAATAATGATAAGGGGCTCATTGAATATCGCTTACAGCAAGCACTGCGCTTTGTCTTTTTAACCGGTGGACTGGCGATTATTATTTTATATGTTTTAGCAGATCCACTAATGGAGTTTATGTATGGCTCTACATCCGGGGCCATTTTTATCAAGATTATGGCCCCATTCTTCCTTTTCTATTATTATCAAGGGCCGTTGCAAGCGACGTTACAGGCATTGGATTTAGCACGAGCAGCGATGATTAATAGCATCATCGGATCAGCTGTGAAACTCGGGGTCATTTTTGCTCTTGCCAGTCAATCAAACTTTGGCATTAATGGGGCAGCGCTTGGAATTATTATTGGCATCGTCCTAGTTACCTTTCTCCATTTCGCCACGGTTTTGAAACGAATTTCCTTTACTTTTTATATACGAGATTATGCAAAAGGCTTTATCGTCATGTTTCTCTCAGGAGTACTAGGCTTTTATACTTATGAACAAATCACAGGTCTTTCCCTTGCAAGCCACATCATCCTTGCTGCCATCGTTATGAGCTTAAGTTATGCTATTCTTTTGCTCCTGTTTGGCTTAGTACGAAAACATGATTTGCAAAGAATCCCAAAAATAGGAGGATTTTTAGCAATCTTTGCTTTTAAATAAGCTTATTTAACGTATGCTTTTCATATTTGGCTCATTTGAGACTCCCTCATTCAAAATGGGCCAAATCAACCATCTTGAAAATCTTCTTCATCTTTCATCTAAAATCTTGAACGTCAATAAAAAAGTCGCCATTTTGAAAGCTGCAGAAGGATATTTTTTTTACATCCCGGTAGCCACGCTTCCGCAATTCCTGTCTAAGCCATAGTGGATTTTTTTCGATGCGTTCCAAATTTTTCGTTTGGATTTCCCCATCAATGATGAGCGGAATGGTGTAGCTACTTTGATTCTTTTCTTTTTCAAACACAGTTAATTTTCCTGATGTCTCCAAAATGGCAAATTCCACATCGGCAATATTGCGAACATTTTGTTCTCGCAATTGTAACAACAAATCATCAAAATTATAGCGCTGCTTTTTCATTTCTTTTTCATCAATTTTTCCCTTGTTGATAATCAATGTTGGCTTTCCTTCCACCACATCCCGGAAGTGTTTACTCTTTAACGAGATAAATGCAAATACAATTTGAATGATCATCAGTAACAGCATTGGCATGACGACATGAAAGAGCTGATTATTCGGATCATCGATCGCAGCAACTGCTAATTCCGCAATCATAATATAAACGACTAAATCTAAAATACTAAGTTCGCCGATTTCACGCTTTCCCATCATACGAAAAATAAGGATAATAAGAGCATAAAAAAACAGGGTTCTTAACGCAATTGGAATAAGCTCAGCCACATTCTTTTCCCCTTCCGTAATTTCTTATCTATCTTTTCTTTTGTTATTATCCACATTCCTTGCCTAAATATGAGAAGTGAGCTTTTTATCGCCAGCATTCTAATTTGTTAGAAATGGAAAAGTTCAGCTTCTATTTTTCTCTGCTCCTGAATATGCATGTACTAAGACAAGCAAAGTAGCTTGTTCATCAACTATCATAAAAGTTGAACTCGCTGCTAAGCACAAAATACATGAAGTCTTGATCGAAGGGAGAGGGTCAAAATAGAAGAGTCAAAAAACCATGGAATTGCTATTTTATATGGAGTAATCGGCATATTTTTACTACTAATTATTGCCAGCTTTGTATTTTCTGTAATACTGCGATTTACGAATACGCAAGAATCATCATTAGGAATTTTAACGACGATAATTTCCTTTATTACATTATTTGCAGGCGGATTTATTACTGGAAGAAAAGGGAAAGAGAAAGGCTGGCTCATTGGTGCATTAACCGGGGTTATTTATACATTGATCATTTTTCTATTTCAATATTTAGGTTATGATAGCCTATTTTCTTTAGAGCAAATCGTCTACCATGTATGCTATATTGTTACAGCAATGATGGGAGGAATACTGGGCGTTAATATGAGCACTCCAAAAACAAGAAGCATTTAAACGTCAGTCCTTTTTAACGGACGCTTTCATAAGGTCAAGAGTAACTCGCTTTTTGTAGGACTGTATGATTCTTTCTCCCGCCTTCGGTTAATATCAAGCAAATAAAGCGCGCTTGCACTTGGGACTCAGTTCTTGGAAAGCTAACACTGGCTTATATATTAAAAAAGCTTTTGAGCATTTCGTGTAAAACGGAGGTTTTATACATCTTTTTAGTTATACTAAAAATGAAAAGTCCAAAGAAAAACAAGACTAGATCAAGCAAGTCATATAACAAAGCATAAAAAAACTGTAGACAGACCCGAAAAATTTCGAATTTGTCTACAGTTTGCACCCATCTTTTTAGATGGGTGTTTTTAGCTTAAAAGCACTATTAGCTTTTAGCAAGTAAATCATTTGATGATTCAATAACTTCACGTACCGCAGCACGATCGTATGTAAGACGGCTTCCATCGCCACATTTGATGACAATTTGTCCTTCATCGATCGCATCAACGATTCCATGAAGGCCGCCAATCGTCACAATCTTATCACCTTTTTTGAGATCATTTTGCATTTGCTGAACTGCTTTTTGTCGCTTTTGTTGCGGGCGAATTAATAAAAAGTAGAAAAGCGCAAACATTAATAACAGTGGTGCAATTGTACCTAGCATTTCCATTCGTCCAACCTCCTTTCAAGCTATTTATATTTACTCTTTTAGAAGTTTTTTGCGTCGGGCTTATTAAAGCCATATCTTTCAAAAAATTCTTCTCTGAAGTCCCCTAAACGATCCTCGCGAATCGCTTCTCGGACTTGCTCCATTAATTTTAACAGAAAATAGAGATTATGGTAAGTTGTAAGTCGTATTCCGAATGTTTCATCACATTTTATGAGGTGACGAATATAAGCTCGGCTATAATTGCGGCATGTATAACAGTCGCAATGCTCATCAATTGGACCGAAATCACGCGCATATTTCGCATTCTTAACAACAAGGCGTCCTTCACTTGTCATCAATGTACCATTGCGGGCAATTCGGGATGGAAGTACGCAATCAAACATATCGATCCCGCGAATTGCTCCATCTATTAATGAATCTGGTGAGCCCACTCCCATTAAATATCTCGGCTTATGGGAAGGTAGTAACGGTGTCGTAAATTCAAGAACACGATTCATGATATCCTTTGGCTCTCCTACTGACAAGCCGCCAACTGCATAGCCAGGGAAATCTAACGAAACTAAATCTTTAGCACTTTGCTTCCGAAGCTCTTCATATTCTCCACCTTGCACAATGCCAAAAAGCCCTTGATCCTGAGGACGTTGATGAGCATTTAAGCATCTTTCTGCCCATCGTGATGTACGCTCTACCGATTTTTGCATATATTCATATGTCACCGGATATGGTGGACATTCATCAAAAGCCATCATAATATCTGAGCCTAATGCATTTTGGATTTCCATCGCTTTTTCAGGTGATAAGAAAAGTTTATCTCCATTCAAATGATTGCGGAAATGAACGCCTTCCTCTTCTATCTTGCGAAACTCACTTAAGCTAAATACTTGGAACCCACCGGAATCTGTTAAAATTGCTCGATCCCAATTCATAAATTTATGAAGGCCACCAGCTTCTTTTACAATCTCATGACCAGGACGAAGCCATAAATGATACGTATTGCTTAAAATAATCCCGGCTCCCATTTGCACGAGCTCTTCTGGTGACATCGTCTTAACCGTTGCCAACGTCCCTACAGGCATAAAAACAGGAGTTTCAAATGACCCATGCGGAGTATGCACTTTCCCTAGTCTTGCCCCTGTTTGCTTACAGGTTTTTATTAATTCATAGCGTATTGCAGTCAAATTTCTGTACCTCCTGAAGTCTGCATTGCATAAAGCAATGCGACAACTATAATATCAACATTGCATCTCCAAAACTAAAGAAACGGTATTTTTCTTCTACTGCAGTTCGGTAAGCATGGAGCACATGCTCTCTCCCTGCTAAAGCACTAACAAGCATGATTAATGTTGATTTCGGCAAATGAAAATTTGTAATCATGCCATCAATTGCTTTAAATTGATAGCCCGGATAAATAAAAATATCGGTCCAGCCACTGTCAGCTATAAATTTTCCATTATACTTTGATGCGATCGTTTCTAACGTCCTCGTTGACGTTGTCCCAACTGAAATAATTCGCCCTCCAGCCTCTCGCACCACATTTAACATTTGAGCTGTTTCTTCTGTCATTTGGAAAAATTCTGCATGCATCTCATGCTCCATAATATCATCCACACTTACAGGACGAAAGGTTCCTAGACCGACATGTAAGGTAATAAAAGCAATTTGAACCCCCATCTCCTTCAGTTCTGCAAGAAGTTCTTCAGTAAAATGAAGACCTGCAGTTGGTGCTGCTGCCGAGCCCCTTTCCTTTGCATAAACAGTTTGATATCTTTCTTTATCTTCAAGCTGTTCTTTAATATAAGGAGGCAACGGCATCTCACCAAGAGCCTCTAGTACCTCATAAAAAATTCCCTCATAACGAAATTGCAGAAGTCTACCACCATGATCTTTTTCACCAACACAAACAGCAGAAAGCAAGCCATTTCCATAAAAAATGACAGAACCTTCCTTAATCCGTTTAGCCGGCTTAACCAAAGTCTCCCATGTATCACCCTCTAATTGCTTTAATAAAAGGACTTCGATTTTTGCACCTGTATCTCCTTTTTCCCCAAAAAGCCGTGCTGGTAAAACTCTCGTATCGTTTAAAACGAGGCAATCACCTGGTTTAAGATAGCTTTTTAAATGTTTAAAAATATCATGTTCAATTTGACCATTTTCTTTGTTTAAGACCATCAGCCTGCTGCTTGCCCGTTCCTGCAAAGGGGTTTGTGCAATCAGTTCCTCAGGCAAATGAAAATCAAATAAATCTACCTTCAATGATGTCACCCTGTTCCTTATTCATAACTTCATTCACTTTAATATAATTTTATCGTCGCTCATTTTATACAGTTTTAATTCAGCAAAAAATGAGCTGCAGCCAAATCACTCGCTCTTAGTTTGCTGACAACTGCTGAAATATAAACATCAACGAAATTTTCCAATAAAATAAAAGATAAGTGAAAGAACAATACTAATTAAAATCGATGTAACAACCGGAAAATAAAAGGTTGTATTGCCCTTTTTTACGACAATATCCCCAGGTAGCTTTCCAATTTGAATGAATTGCATAAGAAATCCTACAACAAAAATGATTACCCCGACAATCATTAGTAGTTTAGGAATTCCGCTCAATAGAAGGCACCTCCATCCCGAAATGGCGATAAACTAGGTCTGTTACAACCCGACCTCGAGGAGTTCTTTGCAGGAAGCCTATTTGTAATAAATAAGGCTCGTACACATCTTCAATCGTTGTCGATTCTTCACCGATTGTGGCAGCAATCGTCTCTAAACCAACTGGACCGCCGCGAAATTTCTCAATAATTCCCTTTAATAGCTTATGATCAATATGATCTAAGCCAAGCCGGTCCACTTGCAGAAGCTCTAAAGCCTTCTGTGCCAACGAATGCTCAATAGCTCCATTGCCACGAACTTGTGCAAAATCTCGCACCCTTCTCAGCAACCGATTAGCAATCCTCGGCGTCCCTCTTGATCTCCTCGCTATTTCAACGGCTGCCAATGAATCGATCTCCACTTCAAATACTTCAGCCGTTCGAATCACAATTTCCCTTAACTGCTCTTCATGATAGTATTCTAGCCTGCTTAAAACCCCAAAGCGATCGCGTAAAGGAGCTGACAATGAGCCAGCTCTTGTCGTTGCTCCGACCAAGGTAAACGGCGGTAAATCCAAACGAACCGAGCGTGCACTTGGACCTGTACCAATCACAATATCCAAGCAAAAATCCTCCATCGCCGGGTAAAGCACTTCTTCAATTGAGCGTGGTAAGCGATGGATTTCATCAATAAAAAGGACATCTCCTGGCTCTAACGCTGTTAAAATCGCTGCTAAATCACCTGGGCGCTCAATCGCAGGTCCGGCCGTCGTTCGGATATTTACACCCATTTCATTTGCAATAATGGTTGCTAAAGTAGTTTTCCCAAGACCGGGTGGACCGTAAAGGAGAACATGGTCCAATGTTTCTTGGCGAAGTTTTGCTGCTTTAATAAAAACCTCTAAATTCTCTTTCACCTTATCCTGGCCTATATACTGTTTAAGAGTCTGCGGACGCAAGCTTTGTTCGAGGGAAAGCTCCTGCACATCAGCTTCACCAGACACAATCCGTTCCTCCACGATCTTCACCCCTTTCTATTTTAATAATTTCTGCAAACCTTTTTTTATGTACTGATCTGTCGTTAACGTTTCTTTCTGTAGTTCAGGCGCAATCTTCTTCATTTCTTTTTCAGAATAGCCGAGCGCCTTTAAAGCCAAAAGCGCCTCTTCAAGTTCTTGATTTGCGCTTTCCGCCCGAACGCCTTTGTCAGGAGCAAAAAGATCAGGGAAAAAGTCTGGCACGACATTTTGAAGCTTTCCTTTTAAATCAAGAATCATTTGTCTTGCTGTTTTCTTTCCCACCCCTGGGAACTTCACTAAAAAGCCTTCATCTTCATTTTCAATTGCGTCGACAACCTGTTCTGGTTCTCCCGCAGCTAAAATAGCTAACGCCCCTTTGGGACCAATACCAGAGACATTTAACAATTTCGTAAACAAGGTCTTCTCTTCCCTTGTTTGAAAACCATACAATGCCATCATATCTTCACGAACATAGTGATATGTATAAATTTTAATTTCTTTTCCTTGATCCTTCGCATAAACAAACGGATTAGGCGTTGTAATTTGAAAGCCCACTCCGCTCGTTTCCAACACAATATATTCAGGGCCGATAAAATCGACCTTCCCTTGAATAAACTCAAACAATTGCATTCGCCCCTCTAGTTTGCTGTACTTCATTGTATCATACTATCTATCCACCTACCATAAAGAAAAGCCTCGTTTCAAACAGGAGCGGCAATGATGAATTATTTCAGTTAAAACACTATTTTTCTCTTTTGGAACAACGATTGATGCTGCGGAAATTTTAAAATTGTTTTACGCTGAACAGACTAGGACACTATCTGTAATACAGAATGTGAACCATGGCAATCGTTTGTCGTGGTGAGACAGTTTATAAGAGTGACAGATGCATGAACAACCTCTTAACATCGATAAAAAAAGAACCGATTTTAATTCGGTTCCATCAATCCTTCATTAATTGGCTACCTTCTCTTCTAGGGTAAAGTCTTTGAAAGTTTCTAGCACTTCGACATAATGATGCTTATCCTTTATTGGGATTCCCTTTTTCAACTCTTCATGTTTCTTACTTTCGAGCTTACCGATATCTAATTGAAAAAAAGTATGAATAATTTTTGAGGTTTGCGGCTTGCCATTAAAAATGGTTAATGCTCCATCGTTATTAATTCCAAAATAACCATTAGCTTTAAGGAGCGGAGAAATATCATCGACGAATTCTCTGAAGACTACTTTATCTTCAGTCATATCAATGAGCTGCCAGCTATCATATTTTGCCCAAAAATCCTCCATCGACCAAATGGTTTCTTTGACCGTTTCTTGACTGAATTCCCCGTCTAGATACATCCGTTCCAGTACCACTTGAACTTCAAGAGGTTCAAACTGTAACGTTTCTTTAGTCTGATCATTTTTTGCTTCAGCACTTACGATGCCATCGATTCCCGAAAGAAAGATTGCAATCAGTAAACATATTATAGACCTTATGACTTTCACAGTGGTCACCTCTTTTAATCAAACATATATCAAATTAACATCAAAACAATTGCTATATCTCCACTATTATTTTGACCAAATAAAGAAATATTATCCTTTTTCATAAGAGAAAAAGAAATTTTTTCCAAAAAAGGAGCAAAGCCTTTTTCAGCTTGCTCCTTAAAGTCATTGATTATACTCAACACTTCTATTTCTCTCATTACTAATTGTTTTAAACATATGATCAATCTCTTCATCCACCATGTCGCGCGGTCCACCATCACGAAGCTGATTATCAATTGTACGGATTCTACTATAGGTGCTGTCATTTGTCGTAACTGATACAGTTCTGCCGTTAACATATGGTTCTATAGCATCCACAATAGCCGCTTTTGTTTCTTCAGCTCTCAGAGGGTCTTCCAAAACAGCGCCAACAATAATCCGATCCTCATGCACCACTGCTCTCGCATCTGCAACATTGACTACTGTCGTAGCGATATTTCCGATTCTTTGAGCAAGCCTCCCATTATAGGCTGTATAATAAGAGCTTCTTGCTCCACTGTTATTAGTATTTAAATGGGCATGATAATTTTGATCATCGCGGCTGAATAAGGTGTAATTAAATTCTCCATCAGGAGCGGCCTTATTATTAATTCCACGAATGCCGTTATTTCTTCCTTCTCCTGCAATGGTATGGTCCATTATTTCTGTTACAGGCCCATCGTTATCCTCATTCAACCAATTCGTATTTCCTCCGTCTTCTTCATGGTGTTCATTTGAATAATAACCGATAGCAAGAGGTTGCCGATCCTGGCCATCTACTGCCTCATCATTGTTGCCACAGGCCCCAAGACTTAACATCATGGCTACAGCAGCAGGCCATGTTAATTTTTTATAGTTCAAAATAATACGCCCCCTACTCTCAAATAAGAGCAAAACACTTGCTCACTATTAGAGTGTGAGGTGAATTCCTTTTTCATCCTGTCAGTTCCGACCAGTCTGCTTTATTTTTGGGAATGTCCGCTTAATGCAAACTGTAGCTCCTTAATAAAACGCTCTCTTTCAAAAAACTGCCCTACTGTTAAATCAAGAAGTTGACGTACAATAATCGGATTATTATATTGCTTCTCCCTAATCATTCTGTTCCATTCCCTAAAGATGTCAGATGGAAAAGCTAATCCATACAAAAAGAATTTCGAATGTAAGAAAGGACGTATTAATTCCAATTTTGCCAAACGCTCAAACGACCAATTTATATGTGGAAGAATCCGATTAGCAAATTGAAGATAATCAAGACTTCTATCTCCTATCATCATTAAATCGAAATCAATGAGATATAATTCTTCCCCTTCTATTCGTAGAAAATTATGATGCGCCAAGTCGCCATGTAAGATAGTAGGAGAGTTGCTGGCTCCTGTCTCTTGCTCCAAACCACGAAGCGCCCAATCTGCCCATTGTAATATCTCTTCTAGGATTTCTTTTTGAATAAAAAATTTAATAAAGGAAATTTGGTTTAGAAATGCAGCTGTTCTTCCCCTCCACTTATTTAATAAGTGCTGTTTTTTTAACTCTCCATTATATTTCTCAACAAGCTCACGGCCGACTTCATGGAATTGATGTAACAAAGCTAAAGCTTCAACCCTATTATCATGCCCTTCATAAGTAAATGAATGATCAGAAGGAGGGAGGTATTCGATAATGCCATAAAATGTTTGCTCAAAAAATAAAGGGCAACCACTTGTTAAATTATAAAAAGAATAAGTATGAGAAAATCCGTGCTCCTTTAAATCCATTGTTATGTTTACTTGCCTCTTAAGGCGTCGATATGATGGATAACCTTTGATGATATACTTGGCAAAGTCATTACTTTCAAGGAGGAAAACATGATTGCTAAGAGGTTGCAAGGATTTAATTTGAAAGGGAAGCTGTTCTTGTAAATAAAAAAGGAGACGATCCATATATAAACCGTCTCCCTGATCGTTAATCGTCACTTCCATCACTTTCATTTTGCTTCCTTGCCATCCCAAAACCAGCACCCATTGGTCCATAAGGGTTCATATACGGAGGACTAGCAAACGGCTGGCCATATGGTGGAGCATACACTGGTGCCACACCTGGCCCATATCCTCCTGGCATAGCTTGGGCAGGTGCTCCCGGTCCATATCCTCCCGCTTCTGGATACTCTCCTTCCGCCTCATACCCCATCGGTGTTTCCATCCCATATCCTGTTGGTACGGCGCCAGGAAAGTTTGGTGCAAATCCTCCTGGCATTCCATAACCTGTAGGCACTTGTGGTTGAGGGCCATAGCTACCCACTAATTGTGGTCCACCGCATCCGCAATCTTTATCATCCATTGCTCCTTGTACTGCTGGAAATGGCTGGTTCGAGCCAAATGGCATTGCTTGAGGAGCGTATGCCCCAGCAACTTCTGGTCCTGGTCCATATGGCGGATGGGCAGGATATGGTTGTGCCAATCCCGGTCCTGGAGGTCCATATGGCATTGGATAAGGAGCAGCATATGGAGGACATGGATATGGCGGACACGGATATGGTGCCTGCATCATTGGAGCGACTTGTGGCATCGGCGGCATATTCATCATCTCCGGTGAGACTTGTGGCATCGCTGGCATATTCGCCATTTCCGGTGAGACTTGTGGCATCGCTGGCATATTCGCCATTTCCGGTGAGACTTGCGGCATCGCTGGCATATTCGCCATTTCCGGTGAGACTTGCGGCATGTTTGGCATATTCGGCATATTTGCCATTGGAGGAAGTTGGGCATTATCATATGCTCCCATTACACCGGCAGGTTGATTAGGCATAAACGGAGATGATTCATCATCAAAATAATGATTTTCTACTCCCGGCATTCCTCCATAGTTCGGAGGTTGCTGCATTGCTCCTTGTACTCCGGGATTCACTGGTGATTGCTGATATGGATATCCCCCTGGAGCAGGGTAAGGTTTAAATGGATACATCGGCTGCTGAAATCCTCCTTTAATCGGCATTTCGATTGAGGATGATTCCTCAAAAGAATCCGTTTCTACAGGCTTAAAAGGCTTTACTGGTTTAGTTTCCGGTAGAATATTCGCCGGTTTTGGTGGCAATTGCGGTGCCTGATGAGGCTTTTGTTCCACATTAACATTTGCCATATTCATCATATAATAGTTGTTAATATCAATTTCCGGAATGATCGGTTTAGGCATTTTCGGTACAAATGGTTTTTTCGGTGTTTCCACTTTTGGCACTTCAGGCACTGGCTTTTCCATAATCGGTTTTTCTTCCACTTTTTCAACCGGCGCCTCTTTTTTCTTCTCCTTTACAAAAGGCTGTTCTTTTACTTGTTTTTCCTTTTTAACGCCCATATTGAACTGTGTTTCTTTCTGACCAATAGGAGCTTCTTTTTTAATGCTTCCCCCAGCAGTTGGAACTTTTATTTTCATCCCGGGCATAATCATATCAGGATTGCTGAGCTGTGAATTCAGTTTCTTCAGCTCTTCAAAATTCACGCCGTACTTTTTGGCGATTTTCCAAAGAGTATCCCCTTTCTGTACGATATGGATCTTCACTCTGACTTCTCCCTCCTATGCAAATGTCCATATATTGTATGATTGTGTGGGTAATTTGCTAATAATCTTCAAAAAAACTTATGCTTAATCTAAATAAATTATGTTAGCGGAGAGTGAAAACATTCTCGTACAAGCTTGAAATTTGTCAAAAAAGGGAGTTTGCTTCTATCCACAAAAGTGATTGAATATCGACTGTAAGAAAAAACTACGATAAACTATTTTCAAGATGGTTTATATCATTAGAAGACATGAGAAATAAAGACTTCAAAAGAATGAGCAAAAAATCGTTATTGTATAACAAAGTTTATATAGAAAATATAGAAGTAAAGGGTGGAGAACACATGAAAGGTCAGAAAATTCTAGGTGATGAAAGAAGGAAGCTGATTGTATCCTGGCTCCAAACAAGCCAAGAACCGATAACTGGAAGTGAATTAGCAAAGAAAACCAATGTCTCTAGACAAGTAATAGTTGGAGATATTACATTGCTTAAAGCACAAGGAGAACCAATTATTGCAACAAGCCAAGGATATTTGTATATGAGACGACCGGAAATGTCAAACAGGGTGGAAAGAACGATCGCCTGTTTCCATCCACCAGAAAAAACGGAAGAGGAACTGTTATTACTGGTCAAACATGGAGTAACAGTCCTTGATGTAAAAATTGAACACTCCGTATACGGTGATTTAACTGCCTCAATTATGGTTTCATCAGCGAAAGAAGTTCAGCAATTTATTGAGAAAATCAGCGCCACTAATTCTTCCTATTTATCAGAATTAACAGATGGCATCCACCTTCATACGATAGCTGCTGCAACAGAAGAAGCCCTAAATCAAGCTGAAGAAGCATTACGAACCAATGGCTTCCTTATCGAAGCATGAATGAACTTTAAAATAGGACTATAGGGCAAAAAGGAGCCTATCTGACCCCTTTTTGCTGTTTTACTTGATAATATGGATAACTTCCTAAAACCTTAACCGCACAGCCAAGTGCTTCTAGTTCAGCAATTGCGCCAGGGATCAAAACTTGATCCATCGCCATTTCGACATCGATTATAAAGAAATAATTTCCAAGCCCTGTTTTAGTTGGTCTTGATTCAATTTTTGAAAGATTAAGCTTTCTCCAAGCAAATGCTGACAATACCTGATGGAGAGCACCAGAACGATCATCCGCGGGGAGAGTAATCATTAACGACGTTTTGTTGCCAGCCCTCTGCAAAGGACTATTGCTGAATTGGCTCTCCTCCTTGGCCAAAACAATAAAGCGTGTGTGATTGAAATCAAAGTCATGAATGTCAGGGGCGACAATTGCTAGTCCATATTCTTCAGCTGCTAATTCATTGGCAATCGCTGCTGCTTGGTCTGCCGGATGATCAAATACATGTTTCGCAGCCGCTGCCGTCGAGGTGACACTTACTCTTTGAACTCCATGACAATTTTGGTGAAGAAATTTATGACATTGGGCAATTGCATGCGAATGACTATAGATCGTCTCAATATTTTTCCAATTATCTTTATTTTGGGGGTGGACCATTAAATGCTGCCTAATTGGCGCTGTTACCTCTGCTAAAATAGGAAGCGTTATCTCATGGATTAAATAGTCAAGAGTGATATTAACCGACCCTTCTAATGCATTTTCCAATGGTACGACACAAGCATCCACTTCATTTTTCATGACGGCATCCAAGCAATCAGGAATCGTCATATATGGAATCCCCTCATCGGACGGAAACATTTCGCGTACTGCGATGTCTGTAAACGTGGCTTTCGGCCCTAAAAATGCAATTTTCATATGAATTTTCCTCCCCAGAAGTCATCCTGTTGTCTATATGAAAAGGACGCCTTAATCTTATGTAAATATCTAGTCAATTTCATAATTCTCACTTCTAGTTAAAAACGAACATCACTGAACTTTTGCACCATTTTAATTTGTTAGGATCTTGATCGTTTTTAATAAGCGATTCTATCTATCTAAAATTTCAAATAATTTCAATCAAATCTTTGGGTTTGGAGCTACGCCCCAGACCCAAGTACCTCTACATTTTCCACAAATTCTAGCTTTTTTAAATTCGCTAATAGCTCATTGATCTCTATTCCCATTCCTGTAATGTTGAGGGACATCGTTACTTGTGCTCTCCCTTGAAGCGGGATTGTTTGATGGATCGTCAACACATTACAACCTGATGATGCTACAACCCCAAGTAACTGTGAAAGGGTTCCAGAACGGTCTTCTAAATGAAAAAACAAAGTGATTAATTTTTCCTTCACAATGGTGTGAAACGGAAAAACAGTGTCACGATACTTATAAAATGCACTTCGACTTAAATCAACTTGTTGAACAGCATCCCAAACGGATTCTACTTTTTTCCGTTCGATCATTTCCTTTGCCTCTAGCGTCTTCTTCATCGCCTCAGGTAAAACATCCTCACGCACCAAATAAAATTTCTTATCAAATTTGTCTTTGCTCATTTCTCCACCCCATTAGAAAAGGGCGAACGCCAAAGTTCTTTGACGTCTCCTTTTCAAGAAAATTTAATCAAGAAATTCAAACTCATAATCTAACAGCTTCACCGTATCTCCGCTCTGGATACCTCTTTCTCTCAATGCATCGTCAACGCCCATTCCTCTAAGCTGTCTAGCAAAACGGCGCACCGATTCATCACGTGAGAAATCGGTCATTTTAAATAATCGCTCAACCGCATCTCCAGAAACCACAAAACTGCCATCAGGATCACGGGTAATCACAAACTCTTTTTGGTCTGCTTCATGTTTATAAAGTACACGATTAACATCTGTTTCTTCTTCATGTGCAAGAGGAAACTCTGGTGTTTCTTCAATTTTATCAGCCACTGCAAATAAAAGATCTCTTAATCCTTGCCGTGTCACAGCAGAGATCGGAAATACCGGATAATCCTCTTCCAGCTGTTCTTTAAACAATGCCAGATTTTCTTCCGCATCCGGCATGTCCATTTTATTCGCTACAATTATTTGTGGTCGCTCCGTCAACCGTAAATTATATTCTTTTAATTCATTATTAATCGTTTTATAGTCCTCGTATGGGTCTCTTCCTTCTGTTGCCGCCATATCAATGACATGAACAATCACTCTAGTTCTTTCTATATGACGTAAAAATTGATGCCCTAAGCCTACTCCGGAATGTGCTCCTTCAATCAAACCTGGCAGGTCGGCCATAACATAGCTTCTTCCATCCTCTGTCTCCACCATACCAAGATTCGGGGCAATTGTTGTAAAATGATAATCGGCAATCTTTGGCTTCGCAGCCGATACGACCGATAGCAAAGTAGACTTCCCAACACTTGGAAACCCTACCAACCCTACGTCAGCAAGAAGCTTCAATTCAAGAACAACTTCTTTCTCAATCCCTGGTTCCCCATGTTCAGACAGCTCTGGTGCCGGGTTAGCTGGTGTTGCAAACCTTGTATTGCCACGCCCGCCTCGACCACCACGAGCAATCACCGCTCTCTGACCATGCTCCGTCAAATCGGCGATCACTTCCTTCGTCTCCGCATCAGTCACAACTGTACCTGGTGGAACTTTGACAATCATATCTTTTGCATTGCGGCCATGCTGATTTTTTGACATCCCATGTTCCCCGCGAGGTGCTTTAAAATGACGCTTATAGCGGAAGTCCATGAGCGTTCTAAGTCCTTCTTCCACTTCGAAAATAACGTCAGCACCTTTACCTCCGTCTCCACCGGCTGGGCCGCCCTTTGGTACATATTTCTCACGGCGAAAGGCAACCATTCCATTGCCTCCGTCTCCTCCTTTTACATATATCTTAACTTGATCTACAAACATTTTTGTCCTCCCATCAGCAGTAGATGTGTCATTTAATAAAGTGATTACTTAATTTTTCACAAGATGTCGCCCTCATCACTTTAGCAAATTTTTATTTTATTGATATGGCATAAATACTTCAATAGAGAGTTCATGCTCTGAAAGCTCGTGCACTGTTTTTACAACGATTGATTGCTGTTGAAGAAAACGCTCTATATGTTCAATATTTGTTATTATTCCTCGAAAATCAAAAAAGAAACCGATCCCTGTTTCTTGTCTTTCAATTGTTACTGATAAATGATTTTCATGAAATGCCTTAATGGCTTGATCTAATTCCTCTAAAAAAGTGTTTGTCCAATTGGTCAATACATCATCCTTAACGAGATGACTTGATGATAGATTTGGTTCCCCGATAATTTCATACTCTAAGTGAATTGAATGACTTTCCCAATTATATGTAAGGAGCAGTGCGGCAAATTGAGGAATGTTCAGGTTGGATAGAATTGATTCTTGTCTTGTTTCGATGACAATTTCATCAATAATTTCTTTCACACGATCCATTTTGTTTAAAGATAAATTTCCTTTAATTAATTGAATTTTATTAAGCCAATCATGCCTTGCATGTCGCAAAAGCTCAATCGTATCCCACTCTTTTTTCATAAAAGCACTCCTAAACAAACGAACTGAAACCTTCTTCTTGCTAGTATATCAAAATAACCAGTATGTGGGGACAAATATAGATGAAAATTTGATTTATCGATCGTTATGTGAATATATCGGTCTTCATACAAATTTATCAGTCTTCGTGCGCATTTATCGGTCCTCGTACAAATTTATCGGTCAAAATGATGTTTGCCGACCATTTTCCGTAAAACTCAAAAAAACTCTAACCAAAAACGGTTAGAGTTTTTTTAAAGAATTAAGCTTCTTGAGCTACTGGGTACACGCTCACTTGCTTGCGGTCACGTCCTAGGCGTTCGAACTTAACAACGCCATCCACTTTCGCGAATAGAGTGTCGTCTCCACCTTTACCAACGTTAACACCTGGATAAATCTTTGTTCCACGTTGACGATAAAGGATTGAACCACCAGTTACGAACTGACCATCTGCACGCTTAGCACCAAGACGCTTTGAGATTGAGTCACGACCGTTCTTTGTAGAACCTACTCCCTTTTTAGAAGCGAAAAACTGAAGATCTAATCTTAACATTTTGTTCCACCTCCTACTTTTTGAAGGTTATTTTTATATGCTTTCCATAATCTCTTTCAATCGTCTGTAAGCTCACGATCATCCCTTCAAGCAATAGCTGTACCTTCTCTTGTACGTCTTTCGTGAGATTATCTGGAATGACGCAGCGGAGAAAGCCCGACTCTCCTTGCTCGATTTCTGGTTCTACTCCGGTTAATGCGATAATGGAATTAATCGCTCCGATAGAAACAGCAGAAGCTCCTGCACAAACAATGTCATTTCCTTTGTTGGCAAAGAGGGCATGACCACTAATCGTAAACGATTGTACTCGTCCAGATTCAGTACGATAAATCGTTGTTTGAATCATCATAAACCGCCTTAAGCGTTGATTTTTTCAATTACAACTTTTGTATATGGCTGACGATGACCTTGCTTTTTGTGATAGTTTTTCTTCGCTTTGTATTTGAAAACAATGATCTTTTTAGCGCGACCTTGCTTTTCAACTTTAGCTGTAACTGTTGCACCTTCTACAACTGGGCTACCAACTTTAACGTTTTCGCCACCAACGAATAAAACTTTATCAAATGTAACTGTTTCGCCTGCTTCAGCGTTTAGCTTCTCAATGTAGATTGCTTGACCTTCTTCTACTTTGATTTGCTTACCACCAGTTTCGATAATTGCGTACATGAACTGCACCTCCTCTTAGACTCAGACTCGCCATCACAGGTGACTCGAAAAGCAATAAAGGCCATTTTATAAGACGCTCCCGACTGTAAAGTCATTCTTTAGCTTGTCGATCGATTGACTTATGGCACTCACAGCTTAATACAAATGAGTAATCTTTATAACCTGATCTGTGCGGTTGTAGCACGGGTGCGCTACAAACATAACATGAAAATATTATCATAGTCCGACAGTTAGTGTCAACATGAAAATATACCGTTGCTTAGCTTGTAATCGCAATATTCTTTTTCTCGCCCATCTGTTTAATACGGTAATAAGGCTTCGATCCTTCTGTAATTGTAAAATAAACCTCGATCCCACAAGCGTCCTCTAAAAGTTTCTGTTCACTTCCATTTTCTCCAGCAAAAATGCTTCTGACATCCTCTGTGGCTTCGATTAAAACCGCTTCTATATCCTTTCCCCTGAACTGTAATAGTTCCCGTTCCAAACGAAAGGCGACTGTTTCTGCACTGAATACTTGCCCGCTTCCTTCGCACACTTGACAGGCACGGAGCATTGTTTCCTTAAGGGGAATCCGCGTTTTCATTCTCGTCATCTGCAGAATCCCTAAAGGTGTAAATCCGACAATTTTCGTTCTTCTCTCATCCCCTCCGAGAGCAGCTTCTAACCTTTTTCTTACTTGGGCTCGTGCTTTTTCTGTTTTCATATCAATAAAGTCAACAAGGATCATCCCCGCTAAATTACGAAGACGAATTTGTCGGGCAATTTCTTCCGCTGCTACAAGATTCGTCATGATAACGGTGTCTGGAGGATTATGTTTTCCGGAAAACTGACCAGTATTTACATCAATTACTGTTAAAGCCTCAGTCTCATCAAACACTAAATAAGCTCCATTTTCTAACCACACTACTTTTCTTAAAGCAGTTTCAATCTCTTGGTCCAATCGATAAATTGAAAAAATATCTTCTCTCTGGTGGTGATAAATAAGTTCCACATGAAAGCAAACCGATTCAAGTTCCTGCTTCAGCTCAAACGTGTCAACGATAACTCTACCTGAATTTAAGGTTGAAATGACAGCTTTTACCTCTTCCAAAAAGAAATCACGCTTCATAACTATGCCGGGCTTCTTCATCAACTTCGAAGTTTGAACCATTTTTTCATACATCGCTCGCAATTGCTCCAATTCAACGATCACATCCTCCTTGGAACACCCTGCACAAGCTGTACGAAATAAAATTCCTTCATCCCCCCGCTTGAGCTCATTGCCAAGCTGACGCCATTCTTCCCGCACATATTGATCGGCCATTTTCTTCGATACGGCCACAAATCTCCCTTGCGGTGTATAAACGATTCTATCCCCGCCAAGCTCGATCAGTGCAGTTACCTTGGGCCCCTTAGTTCCGCTCATATCCTTTTCTACCTGAACAAGAATTTTTTCACCTTGATGAAGATAAGTAGCGATGCTTTTATCCTCGTTCGACACGAAGAAAGCCGGGAGTTTATCCCGGTGTAAAAAGCCTTTCTTTTCAAGACCAATATCAATAAAAGCAGCGTTCAGGCCCGGCAAAACCTTTTCAACAATGCCCAAGTAGATCGAACCTACAATGGAATGATGCTGTGGCTGTTCAACAACAAGCTTTTCCACCTTATGATCTTTAATGAATGCATACCTTTTTTCTCTACCCATTCCATTTACAATGATAGTATTCACGAAATAAAACTCCTTACCTGCTTCATTCACCTTATTATCCAACAGTGCGGCTATTTTCTCAAACTTTAATAGGGGTAGAGTAAGTCGCCAATTTTCGCAGTAATTTGCTTTTCGGCAAAATAAGCATGAAGAAGTTCATTTTCATCTAAAGAACCTGTTTCGTTGCCATCTTTCTCAACAATAATCGGATGCTTATAGCCCCGTTGAAAACGTTCTAGCACATGAATAACAAGATCATCAGCCTCAACAATAAGCGGCTTAAGCTTACGTAACTCATTTTTCTTCCCATAATACCTTTCCATTAAAAAGCGAATAAAGATATATCGACTTTGCTTCCACTCATAACGCAAAGTAAAAATAATATAGGAAACAACGATCCATAAATTTAAATTGATTGGTTCAATCAATAGCATAAAAGCGGTAAAAACGAATACAACGATAATCGAAATCATTAATGTCTGCTTAAATGCCTTTGGAAAGGATTCTCTTAATGACAGCCATAAGAAAATAAACTTACCCCCATCAAGCGGCCAAATAGGGAGCAAATTAAACATGAAGATCATTAAATTAAATTGAATAAAGTGGGTAAAAATAAATTCCGACATTACTCCAGCATTATTTAAAAGCAAAGCCACTGCTATTAGCCAAAGATGCTGAATCGGACCCGCCAAGGTGACAATAGCCTCTTCCTTAAGCGGACGATTCCCGTGCTCATCCATTTCCGCCACTCCCCCGAAGGGCAGAATAGAAATTTTTTTCACGCGCCACGAAAAAAAAGAAGCGGCAGCCGCATGTCCGAACTCATGGATAAAAATAATGAAGAGCAAAAGAGAAAGTTCAATAAAATGCGCTGTCATAACCGCTATCGCAACAACAACCCATAATAATGGATGGATATATATTTTTCGAAAAAGGGAAAGAAAGTTAGTCAAATTGAATCACCTGGATGGGGTCAATAAAGTCATCCCCTTTTTTAATGGCAAAATAAAACAAGCCCTTCGCTCCATCACCAGCATCCGCTGCCGTGCCAACACTTTTTCCCTTTTTAATAAATTCATACAATGTAACATCAATCGATTCAAGGTTGCCATACCATGTTTCACTTTTATCAGCATGCTGAATAATGACCGTTTTTCCAAAGCCTTCCTCATTGCCAACATAACTGACTCTTCCTTCACTCATCGCTGTAACTGCAGCGCCTTTTTCCGTTTCAATGGAAACCTTTTGACCATCCTCTGCAAACTCCTCTAAAATCCGTGCTGCCGCAGGTAAAGCATACTCTTGAATTCCATCGGATTCCGGTGACTCTTCCTTGCGCTCAAATGGCAAAAGGGCCAATGGCTTGCCAAATTTATTTTCATACCAATCTGCCACCGCTGCAAATTGAAAATCATGCTCCAATGATTTTGTGACAAAGCTCTTTACTGGCTGTAATGATTCTCCGCCACTACGGAAAATAATGGCAACAATAAGCACAAGACAAGCTGATGCCAATATTTTAAACAAAAAGAATTCTTTATTAAAAAGTGGATGCCCGCTTTCTCCTGGATCACTTTCGTAAGAGGGGAATTTTTCAAATCCATATTTTTCTTCCTCTTCGACAACGAAAAATTGCTCGTTTATCTGCTTCGTCATTCGTTCCCTTTCACGTTTTCGTTTCGCTATCCTTTTTCTAATATCATCCGCTCTAGACATGTCCCCACCAATCCCCTTATCTAGTTTGTACAAGTGTATGAGTTGTCCACGTCATATATGACAAGAAAAATCGTCTATTAAGAGCAGGAGGCAAGAAGGAGTTCTAACTCTTTCCCATCAATAAAGACAAAAACGGAGCATTAAAAAAGAACCGAAGCATAACCTCGGTTCTTACATATGTATATTTACTTTACGCCAAAAAACTTCTTCAATTTAGAAAAAACGCCCTTATCATCCTCACCTAATGGCTGCAAAGGAACGGATTCTCCTAAAATGCGCCGAGCAATATTCCGGTAGGCAATTGATGCCTTGCTATTGGGGTTTAATGCGATCGGTTCACCATGATTTGATGCCTTAATGACCTCATCGTCATCTGCTACAATGCCTATTAATTCAATTGATAAATGGGTTGTAATTTCATCCACATCCAACATATCGCCATTTTTCATTAAATGATTGCGAATACGATTAATCACTAGTTTAGGAGATTCTACATTTTCTTCCTTTTCAAGAAGTCCGATAATTCGATCTGCATCACGAACTGCCGATACTTCTGGAGTTGTAACAACGATCGCCTTATCTGCTCCTGCTACTGCATTTTTGTAGCCTTGTTCAATTCCAGCTGGGCAGTCAATGATAATATAATCATAATCCTGTTTCAAAGATTCGACCAAGACCTTCATTTGCTCCGGTTCAACCGCTGTTTTATCACTTGTTTGTGCCGCTGGCAGTAAATAAAGCAGATCGTCAAAACGCTTGTCCTTGACGAGAGCTTGATGAACTTTACAGCGGCCTTGAATAACGTCCACTAAGTCATAGATAATTCGATTTTCTAGCCCCATTACGACGTCCAAATTGCGCAAACCAATATCTGTATCTACCAAACAAACTCTTTTCCCTTGAAGAGCCAAAGCTGTACCTATATTAGCTGAAGTGGTTGTTTTTCCAACCCCGCCTTTACCAGATGTTATAACGATTGCTTCCCCCACTTTAGAATCCTCCTTCCAATCTTGTTAAATTTGGTCTAAGATGCATCAAAACTTGTAATCTATCAATTATAATTTGTTCATTTTCATCAATATACGCGCACTCCATTTCTCGTCTTTCTTCGTTTCCATGGACATCAGGAGAGCGACTGATCGCTTCATTAATCCTTAACTGAGTCGGCATCATGATCGAAGCAGAAATGATGGCATTCGAATTTCCATTTGCGCCCGCATGAGCAATTCCTTTTAACGCTCCCATTACAAATACATTACCTCCCGCCACGACCTTGCCACCAGGATTTACATCTCCAATCAACAACAAATCTCCGGGTACTTCGAGAACTTGACCAGAGCGGACAATTCTTGCGACAGAAACAATTTCATGCTCCTCCATAATTTGCTTTGCTTCAAGCTTTGTTAAGACATTAGATTCAATCGACTCGACCACCAAATTCTTTTTTTGCCGAATTAACGTCTTAATTTCTTCCTTTTGCTCATCAGTTAAGTATCTATTTCCAACTTTAACACTAACAGAAATTAAAGGATGATCGTTATTCACTCTTTGATTTTCCGTCAGTTTCTCGTTTAACTCTCGTTTTAATTCCTCATAAGAGCAACTGTCATCTAAATGTAATGTTAGTCCGTCTTTCGTTCCCTTTATTAGCACATTCTGAGTTTTCTTCATATCAAGATGTTCACCTCATAGAAAAGCGTAAGCTCCTGTACATCGCCATACAAACTAAGAAATCTTTTTAAAAGTCCAAAGAATCCTACGGACCTAAAGTTTGCAGAAGGCTCACAGCTTGCGCTAAACAATTCTCCAAATCTCTCACGAATCATACCTTCTATTTTATCCCTGTGAGACAAAAAAGAAAGTGCTAGAGCTTGGCATATATCAAGCATAACATTCATATCGTTTGAATACATACTTTTTTATCGATGATGTTCATAAATCTTTAGGCTTTATTAGAGTGACTGTTTCAAGCCGATAATGGTTTTGCCTCAAGCAGAACGAAGGTGAACACTCTGTCAAGCCTGTTGAAAGATGTAAAAAGAAGGGCTTGTGACAAACAGGCAAAAAGCAGCCTTATCATCTAACAGGCCCATGTTTACAGAAAAAAGGTCTGTAACAGATATTCGACAAATACAACATATATTCCTTTATTAAATACGCATGTTTTCAAAGAGAATATTATTTTTTCGGAAAAATTCTCGTTAGTGAAAAAAACCTATTTTTCGTGAAAGGAACTATGGCTAATTAAGTTACTCTTCTTTTAATGAAAGAGCATATTTCTCAAAGTGACGTTTGAGCGGATAAGCAAAAATAATAATAAACGCCAAATTTAAAATTAATGTTGGCAACCATCTTAAATCGACAAACATGGAAAAAACCATATCTGTTTTGTTAATTAAAAATGTTAATTCATAGACACAGAGTTCCAATAGGGCCACCCCTAGTAACGAAACAACTGAAATAACAACAATGTTCGCTTGCAGTAGTCGCATCACTTTTGAAGTCAAGTAAGCAATTAAAGGGAATAAAAATAAATAAATGCCGATTATTTCCGTATAAACGACATCAAACAACAGCCCAAAGACGAGAGCGTAAATCAGACCGTGATTTCGATTGCCATAAAGAGTCAAAAAGATAATCGCGATCATCAAAAACCGGGGAACTAAAATGCGTTCGCTATTAAACATCTCAGCAGGAAGAGATTGAACAAAGATACTTTCTAATATAAAGAAAAAGATGAATAAGAGAGGAAGAAGAAATTTTCTCACAGCTCCTCCTCCTCATCATCGACCATTTCACTTAAATTTGGCTGATCCATCACTCTTTTTACAACCATAACATTTCTAATATTATAAAAGTTTGCTCCTGGTTTCACATATGCGGTTTGATTAAGACCAAATTCATCAGGTTCAACATCCACCACTTCTCCGATTGACAGGTTTTGAGGGAATATTCCACCCAATCCAGATGTAACAACCTTTTGTTCTTTTTCAATTTTGGCATCGTAAGGAATCCGTTTTAGCTTTAACAGTTCCCGGTCGACATCATAGCCCTCGATCGTACCAAAATATTCATCGTTCCCTTTGATCTCAGCGGAGATCCGATTCGTCGGGTCCATTGCACTTAATAATTGGATTGTCGCCGTAAATTGCTGTGTACTTTTCACTTTCCCAATTAAGTATCCATTGGACGAAACAACTGCCATATTTTGTTCGATTCCATTGACTTCGCCCTTATTAATAATGATAATTTCGTGCCAACGATCTGGGTTGCGCCCAATAACCGTTGCTTGTATAGGATCATAATCTCGGAGGCTTTCTTTTTCACCTAAAATCTCCCGAAGCTCTTTATTTTCCTTTTCTAGCTGTTGAACATCTGCCTCAAGCTTCGCAAGCTTGTCTAAGCGAGATTTCAATTCCTTATTTTCTGAATATGTATTTTGGAGATCTTTCACATTTTCAAAGAAATCGGTTACGTAGCCCTGTGGCTTGGCAAAAACATTTTGTATCCATCCGGTTGCATCCTTCAAAAATTGCTCTGGCACAGTTAATTCTTCTCGTTCTCTTAAGGAAAATCCAATTAATGCCACGAGAATAATAATGCTGACAAGCAAAAAAATCAGGCGTTTATTCAAAAAGAATTGTGGCATTTACTACACCTCATTTTTTACAATATTCATAGAGCTATTTATAATAAATCGAGTACATGATGATCAATCGCAAATGAATTCACTTGCGATTGATCTCTAAAGAAATGGGTATAGACTAACGTGATTCCTTTGCCCGATTTTTAAATAAGTTGATATTATCTAACGCCTTTCCGGTTCCAATCGCTACACAATCGAGTGGATTTTCGGCAATTAATACAGGCATATTCGTTTCTTCACTAATAACCCGATCAAGATTGCGCAGTAAAGCGCCGCCTCCAGTTAATACAATGCCGCGATCCATAATATCTGCCGCCAGCTCTGGAGGTGTTTTTTCAAGTGTTACTTTGACAGCATCCACAATAGCATCCACGGTATCACGAAGGGCGTGTGAAATTTCCAAAGCCGTAATTTCGATTGTTTTCGGCAGACCCGTTAATAAATCACGACCACGAATCTCCATGTTATCGATACCTTCTGGCTCCCCAGCACTACCAATTTCCACTTTAATCGTCTCTGAAGTCCGGTCACCAATCATTAAATTATACGTTTTTCTTATGTAGCTCACGATTGCATCGTCCATTTCATCTCCAGCAACACGCACTGACTGGCTTGTAACGATTCCGCCAAGGGAAATAATCGCCACTTCCGTCGTTCCTCCACCGATATCCACAACCATGCTTCCCGTTGGTTCCCATACCGGAAGATTAGCTCCAATTGCGGCTGCAAACGGCTCTTCAATTGTATAAGCATCCTTCGCTCCCGCTTGACGAGTTGCATCAATAACAGCTCGTTCCTCCACTGCTGTAATCCCTGATGGAACACACACCATTATATATGGCTTCCCAGAAAAAAAGCCCTTAGCTTTTGTCGCCTGCTTAATATAATATTTCATCATTGTTGCTGTCGTTTCATAATCCGCGATTACACCATCCTTCATTGGTCGTAGCGCAACGACATTTCCTGGAGTTCTACCGATCATATTTTTCGCATCATTTCCAACAGCGACAATTTGTTTTGTATCTGTTTGTAAAGCGACAACAGAAGGCTCGCGTACGACGACACCTTTGCCTTTCACATATACAAGGGTATTTGCTGTACCCAAATCTATCCCAAGGTCTTTAGTTCCAATACCTAACATTGTTGTATCTCCCTTTCTGAAACAAATCGTTTAACACCTTTATTCGTGTCCTGATTAAGTGTTTATCCATTTTTTCATTAACTGAAATGGACTTTGTTGCACGAGAGATCGTGCAAAAGTCACAAGCATTATTATAGCTTAACAAATGTCAAAATCATAGTGCCCTAAGGGCATATTTCATTATATATGAAATAGGACACAAATTCATAGTAATAAGGAAATACTCTTTTTATAAGTATCCTTTTTCCTTTAGGCTTACAAATTTATTCTCCCCTATAATTAAATGATCTAATATTTCAATCCCAATAATTTTTCCTGCTTCAACCAAACGCTTTGTTACTTCAATATCTTCACGGCTTGGCGTAGGATCTCCGGAAGGATGATTATGAAGGCAGATGACAGAGGCAGAAGAGCGGCGAAGAGCTTCCTTAAAGACCTCTCTCGGATGAACGATAGAAGCATTCAAACTCCCAATAAAAACAGTTTTCTTATGCAAGACTTGATTCTTTGTATTTAGATACAAACAAACGAAATGCTCTTGCGCCAGAAAGCGCATATCATTCATGACATAATTCGCCCCGTCTTCTGGGGAACGGATGATATATCGGTCATCATAGGATAAATTAGAAATTCGCCGGCCTATTTCTACTGCTGCAAGTACTTGTATAGCTTTTGCTTTTCCTATGCCTTTTATAGCAGTTATTTCATCTAACGTTGCCTCTTTTAAAAGCCTTAAGCCTTCAAAATTTGTCAACAAGCGATTGGATAATTGTAGAACCGATTCCTCTTTTGTTCCCGTCCTTAACAAAATCGCAAGCAATTCATGGTTTGAAAGGCTTGCTGGGCCACTTTGTTCAAATCTTTCCCTCGGTCTTTCACTCTCAGGAAAATCTCGGATCATTAATGTTTCATCTTGCAACATGATTCCTCCTATTTACCTTAATGGCAAATGGAAGTTAAAAAGGCAAATCATATCCGAGCATGCGCAGTTTTCTTATCGTTTTTGATAGCGGCAGGCCTACTACTGAAAAATAGTCTCCATTAATCTTTTTAACGAGGAGCCTTCCAAAGCCTTGTATTCCATAGGCCCCTGCCTTATCCATCGGTTCTCCGGTGTTAACATAGCTTTTGATTTCCTCGTCTGTTAACTCCCAAAATACCACCTCGGTTTTTTCAACAAACTCGATGTGCTTCGTTGGACTAAAAATTGACACACCTGTATAAACAGAATGATGGTTTCCCGACAATTGTTGAAGCATTTTTATAGCTTCATACTCATCGTTCGGTTTTCCCAATACTTGGTCATTTGCCACCACAATTGTATCACTCCCGATCACAAAAGCTGTCGGATATCTTCGGGCAACAAATTCCGCTTTGCGCTTAGCTAATTCCATTACAATTTCTTCAGGGGTTTGATCTGGGTTGTAGGTCTCGTCAACATCACTGCTGCATACTTCAAATGTTAAATGTAAATTTTCTAGAAGTTCTTTTCGCCGTGGAGAAGAAGAGGCTAAAATGAGGGTTTGCATTAAATCACCTAACCTTATGATTGTTTCAGAAAAGGATGATACAAGCTTATCGTACCAAATTCTCTTCTTAGAAACAATTTCCAAGTAAAAAAACTTCTTCCGAACTAATCACTTCTATTTTATACCCTCTTATTAAGACGTTTTTTACCGTTACGAAGTTTCAATTTCCATGATTTTATGTTTTAAAAAAGAGTCAACGTAATCATTTTCACGCAGACTCCTTTATATTCAACATTCTTCCTTTTTTCCTATAAATTATTTCCCAGAAAATTAATTTTCTTCAATACTATTTTCACAACATTTTCAAAAAAAAGGGGTATTTGTGCTATAGAGCTTGATAAGCAGAAAGGAAATTCAAGAGGTGCTGCTGTACGTCCCCCAATGTCTCTTGCTCATGATTTTCACTATAGCTGCTTAATAAGTTAGCTGCTCCCTCTAATTCACCCTTAAGCTGTTGAAGTTGCTCATTTTGGATATTCTCAAGCTCCTTCCATTGATTTATTTGCGCAGCTAACGCGTTTTTTTGTTCTGTCGCCATTGAATTAGAGAGATGTGCAGTTGTGCAAATCTCTAAAAGAAGCTTATATAAATTGGGAGCGGCTTCTAACAGACTTCGTTCTGATGCCTGCAATTGCGAAAGTGAGCCTCCACCAATGGCTATCTCCTTGGAAAAAGTATCTATTCCGCTTTCTTGCAAATGGCTTCCTAGCGACTTTGCATTTTCTAAATTATCTGCCACACCTACAAATAAGAAAAATTGCTGATCTATCTCTATTACTTTAGCCGGTAGTCCTTTTTTCGTCATAGTCGCAGCTTCCACATTAGCGGCGTCAGCTGTCGAAAAAACACCACCTTGAACTAAATAACTTGTCAGTGCTGGAAGCTCAACAACTGCCGTTCCAGTGGGGTTTGCTTTTTCTTCAGGGGGTGTTTCCTCCACCGGTCCGGATACCGCTTCTGTCATGGAATCAGAAATAACCATATTTAACATTAAAACGCCAAGGGTTGTCCCAGATAAAACGGCTAAAAAAACGATTAATAATATCGATGGCACTATCCCTTTATTGCGAATAGGATTGCCTTTTTTTCCCCCGCCCTTTCCCTTCGATTGGCTCATAATTTTGTATTCCTGTAGTTGTTCCTGCTCCTCTACATCAGGCAAGATCCAGTCAAAATCATCCTCTTCTTTCACCTGTTCTGCAGCCGACAGCTCTTGCGATGCAATGTTCTCCAGCTCTTTATATGGAGCGGAGGCGCTATTTTTTTGTTGTTCATGATTATTTTCGCATTCTCCTATTTGTTTCTCTTTTTCGGTGGAGCGATCTTTTCCGTTAATTTTTATTGTAATCGTTTTTGAATTTCCTGACTTGTCCAATGATTGCCCTCCTTCCATGTCGAATGCAGGTTTGCATCAAACATATCATAAAGGCAAAAAAAAATAACAAGACTTTTGTCGTCTTGTTATAGAGATTTTCGTCAAATTTTTTAAAAATCAAGATAGTAACAATCAACAGACCCCTGTACTTTCCACTGTAGAATTGCTCGAGTACATTAGGGTAACTATAAATCACCGAACTTTGGTAAAGGATTTTTTTTGTCTGCCGGTTCAGGCGTTTCCAACTTGGGTAGCTGTTCCATTAAATCGGCTAACGTCGGCATATAGAAGGCAGCGATTTTAACTTGATAGCTTAACGGCTTATCATACTGCTCCTGCTCAATAATTTCTTCACCAGCAGTAAAATCAATAGCTTCCACAACCGTAATTCTCTCTGAGTTTTCCAGATTGCTAATAAATTTTTCAAATTCAAAATAACTTGGCGATTCCACGCTTAACGTTACGGAAATTTTTTTTACTTCAGCCGGCAATGCGATTGTATTTTCTTCGACTTGTTCTTCCTCAAGCTCTTCACCCTCATTTAACTCTGCTTGTTCAGTTTCTTCCTGTTCCACAGCATACGAAACTTCACCATTTTCAAAATTCATATTTGTAACAAAGCTTCCCGAGACAACTTCTGCTTTTTCAATATCGAGGATTAATTGCTGTGATAATTCCTTAACAGGAACCATTTTTTGCAAGGAAACCGCACTTTGGAAAGTATTGGAATTTATGTCAATCGTTTTACTTTGTAAAGTTGACAATAATTGTTCCTGAGATGCCAATTCCGTTTCCTTTAATGGAATTTGCTCTATTTTAGGGTACAAAACAAAAAAATAAATACATGAAAATATGAGAATGAGGATTGCGCTAACCCCAATAATTAATATTTTTTCGTTTCGAGACAATTTTATCTTCATAGACCATCTCCCCCTTCCTCGTGGGAGCTATCTCCACTTGCCTTTAATACTTCACGGTTCAACTCAATTTCATATAGTCCTAAATAGCGGGGAATATACTTTTCATTTTTAATGGCACGATCATCAAAGCCAGCATCCGGCTCTCCGAATTTTTTATCATAAAATCCAGTCACGGCGTCTAATGTCTCTAGTCTTGCATTGGTGACCCAGTCCGATTCTAAAAGAGAATTTAAGTAATACGCAGCTTCACGGCTCATTTCAAACTGTATCGTTAATTGTAAAAGTCCAGTTTCTTCATAGTTAATTGATTGAATAAATCCCCTTTCAGGGAGTAAAGCCGTTAAATTTTTTAAAATAGGGACTGTTTTAATTGGGTAGCTTTTCGCCCATTTAACCGCATTTTCCAAATCAGCAATTGAACTCGCAGATTCATAGGCTGTTATTTTTTGCTGTTCACTTGCCACCAACTGTTCCGCTGTGGCTATTTGTTGCTCTATATTTTCTAATTTTTTCGTATAGGTGGCATTGATCCAAAAAGCGAATGCTCCACCAATAAAAAGAAGGAAACAAGAAATGACAATGAACGTTAAAAGGGATTTATTTTTCGCTTCTTTTTGAGGTAATAGATTAATATCGATGAGCATTGATTACACCCCTTTTAAAGCAAGCCCTAATGCTAAATGAAATGTGTGAGGCAGATCTGTTTCTCCTTGCTCAAAAACGAGCATTTGCACAGGAACATCAAAGCGATTGTCAAGTTCAGCTTTTATTTGCCCAAGCAGTGGGTGATCTCCACTAAGCAAGATCTTAGATACTTGTTTTTTCCCTTGATGCAATGAGTAGCGATAAAAGTCCATCAAGCGGTTAAGCTCTTTATAAGAATCCTCCATTTGAAAAGAAAACTGCTCATTTTCTCCCACAAAAGCTAATTCGTATTCTCCAAAGCGATTAAGTTTTTTATCCCAATCTTCACCATTGAATTCAAGCGGAAGATGATGCATAAAAAAAGGAATAGTATTTTCAAAAATACAAATATTGACTTCGCTTAAACCAAATTGCACGACAAGCAATGCTTCTTGTTTTCGCTCTTTTTGCAGATGGGCATAAAGTCGGTATATGGCTAGTGGAGAAACTTCAGCTGCAACCGGATCAAGCTTTGCTTCCGTTAAAAGTTCCATATATTCCTGAACGTTTTCTTCCGGTGCAGCAAAAAGCAAAATTTCTTGTTTCTCTTCACCCTTTGAAAGAACGACTGCATCAAATACTGGTTCCTCAAAGGGAAGATGGATAGTAGAACCCAATTCTAAGTAAAGATACCCTTTCATTTCATCATCCTTTACTTCAGCAGGAATAGACACTTTCCGAATAATGACGAAAGATTCAGGTATAAGAAAGCGAACTTGACGATTTTTCAACTTCCAATCGGTTATACATTCTTCCAATATATTACTGAGTGTTTCATAATCAATAATTTTTCCATTGGCAATGATTCCTGTTGGCAACAAGCGTTCTTCCCAGCGTAGTGGAACTAGCGGCTCGATCTGCTTCAGTTCTACATAGCGAATGGAATGATCATTAATGACGAGATTAACAACGCGCTTTTTCCTTGAAAATAATGTGAAATGCATATGAAACGACCCCTTAAACACCTGCTAAAAATGAGAGATAAAATGAGAGAATCGGCTCGTAAAAATAATAAGCCGTTAATGTACCAACTGCAATGAAAGGTCCAAACGGGATCGGCTTCTTCCGTTCTGTCAATTTAAACAAAATCCCGATTCCACCGACTAATGCCCCCATTAAAGTTGCTAAAAAGAAGGAGAGTAAAAATACCTTTGTTCCTACAACGAAACCAACTAAAGCAAACAGTTTAATATCTCCACCACCCATGCCGCCTCTGCTCACAATTGCGATGAGAAATAAAAGGAAAAAGGCAATCACTCCACCGAGAAGAGAGTCCCACCACGGACTGAGAGGAAGTATGAGCCGCTCCAACAAAAAAATCCCCGCAAACACAAGCAAAACCTTATCAGGGATTAGCATATACGTAATATCGGAAACAAAAATAATCATGAAAAGAGAAATCAATGTCCAAGCCACGATAAGTTCTAACGTCCAGCCTAACAGGAGTGAAGCCGAGACAAATAACAGCCCTGTCATAAGCTCCACTATTGGGTAAAGCGGGGAAATTCTCGTCTGGCATTGACGACATTTTCCCCCTTGTATTATGTAAGACAGCACGGGAAATAACTCAAAGGCCCGCAGTTGATGGCTGCAGTTCGGGCATGCTGAACGCGGTGCTATAATTGATTTTTTTACTGGAACTCGGAGTCCCACTACATTAAAGAAAGAACCTAAGATGAGTCCATAAATGAATATCACGAGAATTATCATAAGTACTTATTTCCTTCACTTCATATTTAGCTTACTGACTTTTCTTTATTTCTTTATCACCTTTTTTTGCATTGTTTATATCACTAATACTTACATTAGAAAATTCGACTTCTATATTATCTTTTTCACCTTTACCTGTAATTCTAAATTCACCTTCTTTAACACTTACACTTGTATTATCTGAAAATTCCGAATTTAACTCAATATGATTATTTTTTAGATCACTTAAAGCAATATTAGCTTCTCCCGTTTCCGAATAATAAATCTTTGCCGAATTAATAATTTGAATCGCGTCTGCTTTGACTGAATCAATTTTCGTGTTTTCAATGATTTTTCCAATACTTGGAATCGCAATCGCCGCAATAATCCCTAAAATAACGATAACCGCTAATAACTCGACTAACGTTAACCCGCGTTGATTGTTTACTTGTTTTTTTACATTTTTTATCATGTAAATCTCTCCCTTTTTTCTAGTATATAAGTACTAAATACTATTATAGTTTCAACATAGTAAACTTGTAAACGCTAATCGAGTAATTATTTTGCAAAAATTTGTTAACCTATTTGATTAGCTGACCTGATTGAAGATTTCAAACATCGGAACCATAATCGACGTAACGATCGTGCCGACAAGTCCTGCTAATACGACAATCATAATAGGCTCCATTAATGCTTTAATTCTATCCGTGCTGTTTTCTACTTCTTTTTCATAGAAGTCTGCCACTTTTCCCAGCATCGCATCTAATGAGCCTGTCTCTTCCCCAATAGTAATCATCTGCGTGACAAGCGGCGGGAATGCCCAATGCATTTTCATCGGACCTGTTAATGATTGTCCACGTTCGAGGGCATCCCGGGACTGACGAACAACTTTAGCAATTACTTCATTTTCGACCACATTTTCAACAATCGAAAGAGCTTGTAAAATTGGAACAGAACTTGTAAACAAAGAACTCAATGTCCTCGTCATTCGTGCAAGCACCGCTTTTTGAAACATCTTGCCAAAAATCGGTAGTCTTAATAGAAAATAGTCTAAATAATACTTTGTATTTTTATTGCGCCTTATAAGGGCAATCACTCCAACGAATAACAGAATAAGCAATACGACTAGCCACCAAAATGCTTGCATGAATTTACTTGCGTTTAAGACGAATTGCGTAATCGCTGGAAGCTCTCCTCCAAAGTCAGCAAACATGTCCACAAACGTCGGGACTACGGAAACGAGTAAAAATATAACTACTGCAATCGCTAAAATTCCGACGACAATCGGATAAGCTAGCGCTGATTTTATTTTTGCTCTTGTATTATGCTGCTTTTCAAAATGAACAGCTAAACGCTCCAGTGTTTCATCCATGCTTCCACTTGCTTCACCAGCTCGAATCATATTAACAAACATCGGAGTAAAAATCTTTTTATGCTTGGCGGTAGCATCTGAGAGCGGTTTCCCTTCGCGTAGTTCTTGTTCAATATCGAAAAGCGCTTTTTTTAAAGCCTTACTTTCGGTTTGGTGAGCTAAAATATTGGTTGATTCCACAACTGATACCCCAGCCTTCAAAAGTGTTGAAAACTGTCGCAAATAAATAACGAGGTGCTCAAGCTTTACCGGTGAACCGATTGAAATATCCTTCGTCAATATTGACTCTGATATTTCCGTCATTTCTAAAACGCGTATCCCATCCAATTTAAGCTTTTTCATTGCTTCTCTTCTTGAAGTAGCATTGACAAACCCCTGTTTATTTCCTTTACGATCTCTACCAACATATTTAAATCTAGCCATTTTATTTTAGATTCTCCTGTAAAAATGGTTCAGCAGCGTCCCTTGAAACGATTCCGGACTGGACAAGCTCTTTAATGCTTGATTCTAGCGTATGCATGCCATAGGCACGTGACGTTTGAATCACATTGACAATTTGGTATATTTTCTCATTGCGAATCAAATTAGCTACGGCTGCATTATTAATAAGAATTTCCGTAGCAGCTCTTCTTCTTTTTTGATCCGCTGTTGGAAACAAACGCTGAGAAATAACAGCCACGAGCACAGAGGCAAGTTGAATTCTTACTTGCGGCTGCTGGGATGGTGGAAAAACATCAATGATCCGATTAATCGTTGCCGGCGCACTTGACGTGTGCAACGTTCCTAGCACAAGATGTCCTGTTTCTGCAGCCGTTATCGCCGTTTGAATCGTTTCTAAATCACGCATTTCCCCAACGAGGATGACATCTGGGTCCTGTCTTAATGCTGCACGTAATCCATTCGCAAAATTATTTGTATCGAAGCCGACTTCCCGTTGGTCAATAATCGAATTGCCATGCTTATGCAAATACTCAATCGGATCTTCCAGTGTGATGATGTGCTTGCGCATATGTTGATTCATATATTGAATAAGCGCAGCTAATGTTGTCGACTTTCCACTTCCGGTCGGACCTGTTACGAGGATTAATCCTTGTGGGCGCTCGGCAATTTTCGTCAAAACGGAAGGCAATTGCAAATCCTCAATCGTTGGAACCTTCGTCGGCACAATTCGTATAGCCATCGCTACACAGGAGCGCTGTAAATAAGCGTTAACACGAAAACGGGAGACACCTGGTATCCCGTAAGAAAAATCAAGTTCTCCCTTTTCCTTGAACTGCTCCCACATATGAGCAGGAATGATCGCCTTCGCCATTCCTTCTGTATCAATCGGCTTTAACGTCTCTTTTCCATATCTTTTTAATTCCCCGTTCAGTCTCATAATAGGGGGGACTCCAACTGTTAAATGGAGATCAGATGCTTTTAATTCAAAACCAGCTCTTAAAATATGCTCAATCATTTCTTTCACATTTTGCACCCCTATTCAGGAATCGCTACTCTTAAAATTTCTTCCGTTGTCGTCACGCCTTGTTTAACCTTAAGTAAACCATCGTCAATGAGAAAAATGGCTTTACTTTTAATCGCCAATTCTCTTAATCTTGTAAAAGAATCACCATCCATAATAACCCTTCTCATCTCATCATTTATAACAAGGACCTCATGGATCGCAAGGCGCCCCTTGTACCCAGTCATATTACATGATGAACATCCTCTGCCGCGAACAATTCGTTCAATTTTGATACCGCGTTTAGCAAAAATTTCTAACTCTCTTTTTGAAGGAGCCTGCTCTTCCGCACAATCACGGCATACACGGCGAACTAAACGCTGGGCAACAATTCCGCTTAGTGAGGAGGCCACTAAAAATGGCTCCACTCCCATATCAAGAAGGCGAGTAACAGTGCCGAGCGAGTCATTCGTATGGATCGTACTCAATACAAGATGACCCGTTAGCGAAGCTCTAATAGCCACTTCAACGGTTTCTTTATCGCGAATTTCCCCAACCATAATGATATTTGGATCTTGACGTAAAATAGAGCGCAGCCCTTTGGCGAAGGTCATCCCAACATTCGCATTCACTTGGATCTGATTAACTCCTTCTAATTGATATTCGACTGGATCCTCGACCGTAATAATATTCACTTCCTCACTATTGAGTCGATTGAGGGCAGCATATAAAGTCGAGGATTTTCCTGATCCCGTTGGTCCGGTAATTAACACAATCCCCGTCGGCTTTTCAATCATATCGATAAATCGCTTCAAATTTAACTTATTAAAACCTAATTTAGTAACATCATTTAAAGAACTACTAAGATCAAGGATGCGTAAAACAATTTTTTCTCCAAACACAGTCGGCAATGTTGATACACGGAGATCAATGGGATGAAAATCTAAATTCACCTTAATCCTTCCATCTTGTGGTACTCGATGTTCTGTAATATCAAGGTTCGCCATAATCTTAATTCTCGCTGTCAGCAAGCTTTGCATATGCTTCGGCAAAACTCTTTCCGTTCTTAATATCCCGTCAATTCGATAGCGAATAAGCACCTTTGTCTCATGGGGATCAATGTGAATATCACTTGCCTTCATCGCAACGGCATTCGACATTAGCTGATTGACAAGGCGTACAACAGGGGAATCATCTGAACTGATTTCCTCCTCTTGCGCCGCTTCATGATCAGGCAGATCACCGATTAACTCATCAAAACCTTCATCAATTTCATAATATTTATTGATCGCTCTTAAAATGTCGTCCTTCGTTGCAATGGCCGTTTCAATTTGAAAACCAGTCGAAAGTCGCAAATCATCAATAGCAAAGTAATCCATAGGGTCAGCCATTGCAACAAAAAGCTTATCTCCGTCTTTTTTCAATGGAATAAGACGGTTTCTTTTCGCTTTCTCCTTCGAAATCAGGCTGAAAAGAGTGGTATCGAACGGATAGCGATATAAGCTAATATGTGGAATGCCAAGCTGGAACTCCAACACTTCAATAAGCTGCTGTTCTGTAATATACCCCCTTTGCAAAAGGGCATCGCCCAGTTTTTGACCGGGACTTTTCTCCTTTAATGTAGATTGAAGCTGATCCTCAGAAATAAGACCAGCTTCAACAAGTAAATCTCCAAGTCGTTTTCGGGTTTGCTGTTTCATATTAAGTTCCCCGCTTTTTGGTGATTATTTTGGTATTTCATTTTCTTTTCCCCAGAGGGAATTTTCATCGTTCTTTGGACTATCCAAATGATCGCGATCAGATGGCGGTGCCTGCTCACCATTCTCATCTATCGAAGCAGGCTCACTATTTTGCGATTCAGGATTTCCTTCTGCTTCCACTTCAGTATTTTCCGTCCCAGAAGTTACAGTCGAATCTCCTGTTGAGACAATCAAACCGGTAATCTCGATTTGATGAATAGGTGGATAAAAATCTTCCGAAATCAATTCCTTTTTCAGCACTGCCCCATTTTCATCTCGATGCTCCCGATAAATTTTAATAAGCTGCCCTTCTTTTCCTGCAACCTTAACTTGAGATTCAGTTGGAGAAAGCTCTGAATTGAATTGTAGAATCGTCTTTGGCTTAAAGCTCTCCTTATCTTCTTGTAAAAGAATATATTGATTTAATAACGTCGGCCCTTTTAGATAGGTGATAAAAACATCATCCACTTTTTCAAACTCTATGAAATAGCTCCATTCATTTCCATTAGAGAAGATTAAATCATAGTTCAACTCTGGGTCAACTTTTGCCTCAAACCCTAAAGCGGCATACTCTGGTAGCTCAGAGCTTATATGTCTTTCAATCATTTCAAAATTAGTTGGCAGGATTACCTCATAAATGGAAGTAGCTATTTTGCTTAAAGTCAGGGAGGAAACTGCGCCAATCTCATCTTTCACATAGTCCAGAAATGAAAATTGTGATGTTGCCTCCAATTCAATTGTCTTGCCTATAAATAGATCAAGTTCGTTTTCGACAAATGCTGAATCAAGTTGAAACTCAGAAATCACCTGGGGTTCGTTGCTTTGTCCATCCAAAAAGTAATCTTCGATGCGGATCTGATAAGAACCAATCTCTAACAGTTGGGCAGCGCGCACAATGTCAGCTTCTAATTCCTCAATAGCAAGATCCTCTTTATTAAGCCGTGAGGACAAAGAATAGAGCGTTTCATCCAACGAATTTAATTGGACAAAAATAGGATTACTCTGGCCATTCTTCACTTTTTGAACCGTCTCTGTCAGATCAAAGGTAAAATAACGCAAGTCTAGCTGTTCATTCTTTTCCTTGTATTTTAAAGTGATCGTTGTTTCATTCAGCCATTTTGTTAGCTCTTCATCTGTAAGTTGAAGTGCTTCATTTTCTGTTTTGCCAGCTACAGATAGGGAGCCAATTTTCGTACCGTCTGCAAAATAATCATGGTTTTTAACAATGGCTCCGTAAGCTAATGTACCGAAATGTGAGAAACTAAAAATATAGGCAACAGAAATCATTAAGACTAGAAACAGCTTTATCCCGTGCTGGTTCCTCACAAAAACCGGCCTCCTCCATTACGCTTCCACATTCATGGACAGCTCAACAACAATACTTGGTCCTTCTGCTTGTGCTTTTTGAATTTGTTCTGCTGTTAAATAAGTCCCTTCACTAAATAAAAGAACTCCTTCTTTATCATAAATATCTTTCGTAAGTTTTTTTCCAATTAAAAGCTCAATTTGCTTTTCCTTTAAAGAAGTTATTCCCTCATCTTCTGCTACTGTCACAGCACTAGAATCCGAATATGCTTCCGCTAGCTCTTCTGTCACACTTTTTCCTTCTAGTTCCTCAACAGAATTTAGAAAGTATGAAGCCGCATCTTCTTTAACAATAATGATGTCCTTTCCAAATGTAACAACGGATTCAGATGGGAGGGCCACTTCTTTATCCGTTAGCTTCAATTGCATGCCAAGAATATTGCCCGTTTCTTGATCGATAAAGTACTCAATTACTTCACCTATTAACTCACCTTTTCTTGTCATTACTTTTGTGCCTGTAATTTTGATTTTCTTATTTACAAGCTGATTGGCAATAGGAATTTCATTTAAATCAATGACTGCATTTTCACTATCAATTGTTACTGCATACTCTCCTATTCCGACTACTTTTTTAAACGGAATTGCCTTGACACTTACTTGAAATTCTTCATGATCAATCATTAAAAAATCGACTGAACCTTTATCAGGATTGATCACTAAAGATTTTACTTTTCCTACTTGATTACCATCTAAAATGCTAATAATGGGTAAACTGTTAATTTGAGTACTTTTTTTCATAAAATTTTCACCACACCTAATCTATAAGTTCACGAAACTATTTCGAATAAATCTCATCCATACTCCATTCGACATGTATGTATAAAATCCATCCATATATTACATTATTTTAACATGTATTTAGGTAAATCAGCTTATTTTTTCACAATATTGTTTAAACAAATATTGAATTTCCATCTGCAATACAGGATAATCTGTAAATTTTTCCCTTAAATCAGCCAACAATCCTTGCAATTTATTCAATTCTTTCTGCCTGATATAATGCTCTATCAATATACTGGCAAAAGTATAATAGTCTTGTGCCGATATTTCTGGATGTAAATATTCCTTCACGTACTTCTCAAACTCATGAGGAGTCATTTGTTTTCTAGCATGATCAATTTGTGATACCATCGTCTGCATTATTTGCTGTTGAAGGCTAGTTCTTTGCTCACCTTCAGCGATAATCACTCGATTTTTTATATCAAACTGTAAATTCTCGTCCCCATCATCTCGATCACTATCTATGTACGAACTTTCTTCCAAGGCAGCGAACGTAGTTGCTTCTGCTGTCTTGTGCAAAGAATGGTGTTCAAGACTTTCAGTTTGTAAAAAACTCATAGCCCCTTCATTTCCTGCGGCAATCTCCTTATGAGCAAGATCTAGCTGGGAGAAAGCTTCTTCTAGAATGATCGACTCTAAGAGAGGAGTCTCTTGCGCAACTGCTTCAGCCTCTTGGCTTCCCGATTCGCTACTCGCATCGTCCTCCTTCCTATCACTATCTTCTAAATTCACCACCTCGCTTTGAGGGGAAAAGCTGTTCTTGGCTACTATGTCAAGAGTCTCGATGTTATTTGGGAAGTTTTCCAGCTCCTCGCTTTCTAACAGCATCTCGATTTCTGTCATGTATGTCGATTTCTCGATCCCGCTCATTTCATCATTTTTTCCAGTGAGAAATGGGGGGTCAACTATTTCTTCATCATCTTTTTCTATCCTATCTCCTACGTTCGTTTCCTCCCCCAAATCTTCCATTTGCTCGATTTCCAATAAACGTTCTTCGCTAACCAGCTCTTCTTCCTGCACGAATGAAAGATTATGCTGTTCAAATTGTTCGAGAGACATTTCCTCAGCTTCTTTATTTTCTTCTTCGTATGTAACGAACTCTTCATTATATAGTAAAGGCTCAGAAAGCTTTTCATTTTTCTTTAAAAATAATAGGTGATGAAATCTTTTATCCAATATGTAAACCGTAAGAACGGTTAATAATAACAGGATAAGTGCCGTTTGCCAAATTGGAAAATTACCTTTTGCCAATATTCCTACATTGGCAAAGATAAAAGCAATAATGATCAGCAGCCCTTTTCCCTTATTGGTTAATCCCAATGGTAGAAAATAAATAATGGGTACGAGAATAATTAAGGATATAACAGAGACGACCAGTTCTCCCATTTGTTCACCTCTTTTTAGTATAAAAGTTTTAGTTCTATTTTAATATTTCAATCAACACTATTTTTTTAACATACCCGTACAAATGAAAAGCGCTTGCTTGCAAAAACAATTGAAATCTCAACGTTTTTCGCATATTTTCTACAATTATAGACTCTTAAATATTGTATAATAAAGTTAACTATTTTAAAAGAAGCCATGTAGTAAATATGATAGAGAAAATCCTTTTCTCACAACTAGTTCACAAAAAATAGGACAAAGGAAGGTGGAGCGTTTGAAATTAATACATAATGCAAGGGGACTTACATTAGTTGAAGTCCTTGTTTCTATAACAATATTGGGCATTATTATGACTACTTTTCTATCCTTCTTTAATCAGGCCTACTCGTACACGAAAAAAAACGAAAATAAAACCGTGGGGATAAATGTTGCACGTAATGTCCTTTATTATTTCGAACAGCAGGATTTCGAGAAAATTTACCAGGCTTATTTTAATGAAAATGATGATATCTCAGAAAAAGAAATTAATCATGAAAATTGCAATGACGCCTTAATTGGTGAGAAAACCGAAATGGTTTTTGATGATCCAAGCGTTTGTAAAAGTTTTTTTTCAACGAAAATTAACAATGTTGATTACGAATCGAAAGTAATATTTACAAAAGGAATCGAAAGTGATGAAGTTCCAAATAAGAACGCACCCGATTTACAAGAGCAGTTAATAGGTGTGGAAGTGACGGTTATGTGGAATAGCCAAACCGCTTCCGTAAGGGGTTTGATCCAAAAATGAAGAAGCTAATCAGAACAGAGAACGGGTTTACATTAGTTGAGGTTTTAGTGACACTCGTCATTATGGCAATTGTATCTGGAATCATTTATAGTGTTTTCACAACAGGTTTGAAGCTGTATCAAAAAATCGGGATTGAAGCCCAATTACGGGATGACGCCGACTATGTTGCAACCATGATTCTTAATAAAATGTATGAGGCGCCGCCAGATTACATTAAGAAATATGAACAGGATGGGGCACAGGGGATAGAACTTGTAAGGTATGCCCCAAAGGATGTAGAACGTTATATCGTTGATCATCGATATAACAAAGATGGGGATATTGAAATTGAGCGCCGTTTATTCATTTATTTCAAAGATGATCGATTCTTCATCGAGACGGTAACAGATGATGCCAATGAAGACAGTGCAACGATTACGCAAATTTCATCCGACAGCTCAAGATTCACCTCCATTGATGAGCAAAGCTCTGAGATCACGTTTTCTTGCAGCAATCCAGGATTAAGTGAGCATTGTCCACATGGCATTATTCATTTGAATCTTATCATTGGCGAAGATAAAGAGCGGTTTTCAAATTTATTCAAAATTGAGCCGTTAATTTTGGAAAGTACTTTTGGTTTTTAATGAGGTGAACATATTGGTCAAGAATGAACGTGGCTCTACCCTTGTGGTCGTGATGCTCTTGATTTTAGTATTTACAGTGTTAGGCTTATCCATTCTTTCTACGAGTATCGGCGGTGCGAAACGAACTGAAATAAGAGAAGATCAAGTAACGAACGATTTGGATGCAATTCGTGCCCTAGGTGAGGCTGTTGCCTACATAAAGAAAACAATTGATACAGAGTTTAACCACCCTTCCGGCAACCCCGATATGTCTGTTAGTACTTATCATCACAATATTATTGAGGCTAAACTCATTCATAACCCATACGGTTATCAAATAGAAAATATAAGTGACCAGAGTGAGTACGACATTAAAGAAAATGAAGACTACACAAGGGTTTTGAAGGTTTCAAGCGGAAAATATGAGCAAATCGTTTACATAACAGGGATGCCCAGCTTCTTAAAATACGCAATCGGTTCTAGAGAAACCTTAACATTAAATGGCTCTACCTTTGTTGAGAAAGGGAATATATACGCAAATAAAAAACTCGTTATAAGCAACCAAGCTAAATACATTTATAATGGGGTTCATGACGTTGAACCGACAACGTTTCCATCTGTCAATGAAGAAAATGAGCATCAATTGTTTATTGAAGGGAATGACATAAAATATTGCCAAAACAACTGCTACATTGCGGAAGAAACCATTACAAGCTCCTTTCATCCTCTTCCTGTGGAACAAATAGAAAGAGCATTTTATCCAACTGCTCCCACTGTTTCCAAAGAAGAGGGCGAATATGTTGGTGTCGATATTGAAAAAACGTTTAAAGAAAAGCTCAAAGCAGCAGGATTTTTAAGCACTCATATTGATCCACTGCCATTGGAAATGAACGAGATTATTGCGGAAGGTCTAAATTCTCCAGCCGTTGAGGTCGTGTCCTCTTTTGAAAATCTCAATCAATCCCCAACGATCCAAAGCTATTTACGCCTTGGCGATGATGAGGAAGAGGTCTATATCGACACAAATCGCCTCGTTATCGATGATAAATCGAAATGGATTGTTATTGACGGCAACGGGATAATCGAAAATGTTGGCAATGATGTGATGGAAATTTCAGCAAATATTCTTATCACAGGTGATTTAACGATAAGAGGAGATATCGCCTTCGATTCTACCATTTATGTTCTCGGTAATACGATGATTAACAATGTGGACATTAGAGGCTTAAATAAAAGTGAACTGATCCTGATGACGAAAGGGCAACTGGAAATTGCGCGGATCAATAAATTTCTCGATGAAGTCAACTCCATTAATGCCTATCTATATACGGACGAGAATGCAGAGTTGTATGCGGTAGGTTCCTATCTTCGTGTTGAAGGAGGAATCTTTGCAAATGGAAACCTCGAAATTAACGCGTACCGCGGCAAGGCAAAAGAAAATGGTCATGCGATTGAATTTGGGAAGGGATTAGAAAATAAACCTGCCGAATCAAGACTTGTTATCAAAAATGATAAAAGACTTTTTTTAAATCAAGCACAGGGATTGCCTAAAATTGATCGATTAGAAGTGATGACCGATTTAATGAAAAAAGAATAAAAAATGCCGATTGGGCATGTACCCAATCGGCATTTTTAAGTTAATATTTATCCCCATTATTCCCGCTATTTGAACCTTTTTCGACCACTTTCACTTTTAATTCTGCTGTAAATGTATTGTCATCCTCATCTCGGACGGTGATTTTCACACCTGCATCACCAATCCTCTTCGGAATAAACTCCCCATTCGGCTCAACCTCCAATATATTTTCATTGGTTGAAGCAAAGGAAGGCTTCCCTTTAATATTAGTGGCATCCGAAGGTAAATATCTAAAATGTTGATGAACATTTTTATCTGTTGCCCCTTTTTCAATCACAAGCTCATTATCTACCTCTATGCCTGTTAATGGAGAACCGACATGAACAATAATCGTCGTGGCAACATCGCTGCCATCTTCAGCCTTAATTTCGATTTCAGCTGTTCCCGTCATCTTCCCATAGATCCGACCTGGCTCCATAATTTCAACAATAGAAGGATTTAAGGATTTCCAAGCTAGCTTTTGATTTGAGGCTTTTTTTGGCTCTATCTCAACATGAAAATCATGATATTCCAGCAGCTTTCCAATATGGAGCGGATTTGGTGTAACGGTAATTTTCTCAATTAAGATTGAATTAACCTTCAACGGGATTAGCTCTTTAATCTCATTTCCAGCAATATCAGTCGTGATGACTTGGAGATGGGTCTCACCTGGTTCTAAGCCTGTTACTTTTCCATTTTCAAACATAGCAATCGTTGGTTCCAAAATTGTAACATCAAAGTCTCTATCGGTTTCATCGTCCGGTGTTATTTTAATTTCAACGGCAAGTGATTCGCCGACATCAATCTCAATTGGATTCGGTTCAACAGATAAACCTTCCTTTACAATCGTTAACGATTTAACAATTGGATTATCATTGATACTAAAACCGCCTTTTGTTCTCACGCGAATCTCAACGAATCCCTCTAAGTCTTTAGGTAATTCAATCATTGCCATTGGGTCAAACTCATGCCAGTCCGTATCAGAACCGTCTACATTTAATTGATATTCATAGATTACCTCGTCACCAGCGACAAAGTCTATGATTTTAAACGCAATGCGTCCCTTAGTTGTATCTCCAGATTGAAGATTTTGGCTTAAGGATACATTTTTAAGCAGAAAATTTGTTTTTAAGTAGAGAATCGCTTTCGTATCATCATAATACGTAATTTCAATAGCAGTCCCCTGATTGATTAAACCCATTCCTTTTACAGCCTTTTCAATCAATATATTGTCTTGAGTCAGGATGGTTTCTGCTATCGTTGCCCCATCTTGACGACTGATTTTTTCAACTGATCCTTTGTAGTCCCCAGAATAAGTATAGTTCGTTTCATTTAATTGAACCCTCATAGAAATCCGCTGTTCATCAATATTTAAAGACTGATTTTGCTCCTTGAAACGGGAATCATGAAAATATAACTGTGCTTGCGGCATTTGCATGTATGGTAATGCCCAGTCTGCCTTTAACCTTACTTTAATCACATATTCTCCAACCGAAAAGTTTCCAGAATCATAAATAATATCATTATTTTGCAGATGGATTTCGAGCGCTCGTCCATTATTTATTGGTTGAACCGTGATCCCTTCCACGCGTTTACCATCTTTATATAGCGAAATTTGCTCATGCGTCGCTAAAGAGATTCCTTGAAAAAGCGGTTGCGTAATTTTAATATCATTGATTAGTCCGCTCGTAATTTCAGTAAATACTGTTTCAGGTCTAAGCTTGTACTCAACGAAAAATTCATTTCTTTCTGAATCGTGATTGCCAATCTTTATTAAGTTATCAGGAGAATAAAATGGATTTCCTAAAATATTCACTTCATTTAAAAAATATGGTGCCGTCTCTTCATTGACGATAACCGTAAACGGTTCGTGTTCAAAAGTCTGCAGTGTACCGTTAATATCCGTGTAGGTCATCGTCACATTATTGCGGAATTCATAGCTCCCTGCCTTCTGGAATTGCAACGGTAAAGATTGTTGAATCATCTGTGGATCTGGCTTTTCTCCTGCCGGGAATGTAATGTTAAAAGGGATTTGCACAATCTGCTCATCGTTTGTCTTGAAATTAGAATTTGGATCAACGATAACGTCTCCATTAAAAGGACTTAAATCGATCGTGACGCTTCCTGAAATATTAGAAGCATTTACTTTTCTTGAAATATCATCAAATATCTATGTTAAATTATTAGACTTCCCTTGAACAGCATATCCTCCCGTCTTAGCGGACATATTTCTTAATAGTTCGAAATCCACTTCACCTTCCTGGGCAAAGCCAATGCTGTACAGTGTAATTCCATTACTTCCAAGAGTATCAGAAATATTTAACGCCTGTTCTCTTATAATTCTTTTTACTTCTGCCAACGGAGCGTTGACACCATTTTTCCTCGCTGTTTGATTCGTAAATATTTCATAGCGATCGTTATTGTGCGTAAGGACAGTTGGCTCCCCATCTGTTAAAAAGATTATATACTTGCTTCTATTGCTTCCTTGGATAAATTTTCTCATTGCTTCAGTCAATGCCGCATTGTAGTTTGTACCCCCGGTTGAAACACCACCTGAATCTAAATCACCAATCGCATTTTTAATATTATTTAAACCTTCAAGCGGGAAGATATTGATTCTTTTCTCACCCCAACAGTAACCTAGAAAACAATTTGCTCCTGCTTTTGTTTTTCTACTGACTTCACTGTCAAAGGGAACAAAGTAAAACTTATCTTCGGCTTTTGAATTCATTTCGAAATAGTTTATGGCTGATTGCAAAGCATGTTTTGCCGTTGTATCACGCCGTGCACCATCAAATAGTTCAGCCATCGAGCCCGATGTGTCATGGACAAAAACGACATCAATCGGCAATCTTTCGTCCTTAGGTGCCATTCCCTTCCCGGTAATCGTAATATCGATGTTCCCTTTTGCATTATCATGAGGCGGTTTGACAAATTCCTCCGAAGATGGTTTTACTGCAAAGCTCGCCCCTGGAATGGAATTCATATCCTGATTTACTTTTATGGTAACAGGAGCATGCCTCTTTGCCGTGGTCAGTCCATCATACTGTAGTTCGATATGCTCGAAAGAATAGGTGCCTGCTTTATGAAAAATTAATGGTAGCGATGTTGCTATATTACTGGGATCTGGCTCAGCGCCAACTGGAAATGTAAACCTAAACGGGATATGCACCACTTGATTATCATCTACTATCGCATCCGCATCAGGAGCAACAGTAACGTCTCCATTAAATTTCCGCAAATCGACCGTCACTTCACCACTAATTGTATAACTATCGATTTTCTTGGAAATCTCTTGAAATATATTTGTCAAATTGGTAGGGGTTGCTCGGACAGCTGTGGCGCCGGTAATCGATGACATGCTTTCCAATAATTGAAAATCGATCTCATCCTCTCTAGCAAAACCAATGCTATACATCGTAATATTATCTGCTGCTAACTGTCTGCTCGTTTCCTTAGCAATACGATGAATCAATTCTCTTGTTTTTGTATAGTTTCCCCTTGAAGTTACTCCATTGTATAAAGCGGTTCCGTTTGTGTATAATATGTACTTATAATTTCCGTAATTTAAAACGGTCGGTTCCCCATCTGTAAGAAAGACAATATATTTATTTTTATTATTGCTTTGCATTAACTTGCTCTTTGCGTACTCAAGAGTCTGTGTATAATTGGTACCGCCTATGTTATTCGATTCAAGCTTGCCGAGCAAGCCTTCGATATTTTTTAAGCCCTCTACGACTTTTACCTGTCCACTCGTACGGACATTATCATTGAACGGAATAAAGAAAAAACGATCTCCAGATACTTGATTATCTTTAGCGCTAAAATAAGTAAGCGCACTCGCTAATGCATTCTTTGCACTCGTAGATTTCCTCTTATTCTCAAAAAAGTCATCCATCGATCCTGATGTATCATATACAAATGCGACGTCAATTGGCTCTCTCTGCTTCTGACCAACAGTCCCTTTAGGAACTAAATCAATATTAAGCGCCCCCTCAGCCATGCTATCGGCATTTAAAGTAAGCTCTGCTGATGACGGCGATACAGAAAAATGAACATCCGGTTGACTTGCTGCTTCTATGGGTAGAGGCTGTAAAAACATAGATGATAGTAAAAATAGAATAATAAACCCAATCGAAATGTTCTTTAACCTATTTCTCATAAATTCCCCTCCCTTGACTACGTCATACGTTCTGAGTCTTTATTACTACTATTATACCAATTATTAGTTATAATCAATAGGGAATTTGTTAAATATTCGTAGAGAGCACTCTAATTTTTTCCTTTTTTTGCACCTGTTCACCCTAAAACTGAAGCTTCTATCGAAAAACGGCAAAAAAATAAGAGCAAGTCCCTTTTTTTCTGGGCTTCCACTCTTATTTCACATATTCTGCTACCTTATTCCGTCCATTCCGTTTTGCTCCCACATAAAGCGCCCGATCAGCATGGCGAATTAAGGACATGGAATCATCCGCATCCTCTGGAGCTGAAGCCACTCCAATGGACGCTGTCAGGTGAACAGTAATTTCAGTTTTTGTATCTTCAATATGTCGAGAGAGGATAAATGGACGATTGGCGATCATCTGCCTCACAAATTCAGCAATATTCAACGCTGCTTTCTTATCAACATCAGGAAGAATAATAACAAATTCCTCACCGCCAAATCTGGCTACAATTCCCGTTTTCGTATCAATCAGCCCAGAAAGACGTTGCGCAAGCTGGAAGAGAATTTCATTGCCACTCTGATGACCGTAGCGATCGTTAATATTTTTAAAATGATCAATATCCAATAAAATAACAGAAAGATGTTTTCTTTTGCCATTCGTTAAAAGAAGATATTCCGTTTCTAAAGCACGCTCCATATATCGATAGTTATAAAGCTTTGTAAGGGCACAACGCTCACTATCTTCTTTTGTTCGTTCATAGTGCTTGGCATTTTCAATCGCAACCGCGAAATACGAACTAAGAATATCAACAATCATAAGCTGTGCTTTTTCATAGGCTCTTTTTTGTTCCGATGCGAGAAGAAGGATGCCGATCACCTCGTTGCTACGAACAATTGGCACACATATAATGCTTTCTGCAGACACAGGCATATATCCATGCACAATGCCTTTCCACTCTCTTTTTGAATTGTATAAAACAGCCTTTCCAGTCGACCAAACATGTCCACTTATTCCTTGATTTATAAATTGTGGAGAAATTTCCAGTGATTGCTCCCCATTTTTCTCCACGCTTCTCAATAATTGTAATTCATCGTCGATAATATCTAAAATATGAGCATAATCAACCGGAAACATTTCAGTCAATCTTTGGATAAACAAATCAAGTACTTCTTCTACATGTAAACGTTCAGCTAATTCATGTCCAATTTCGGTCGCTTTCTGTAAATTTTGGTTCACCTTATTACTAGAATGGTATAAATTTAATATGATCGATAGGCTTGCAAAAGGAATACCAACAAAAATAACAGCGATTGCCCCTACTTCTTGATATAAAATATACAAAATCAATCCGATAGGCAATGTAATAGCACTTGATAATGCTTCCCAAATAAAATCTTTGTCAAAGAGAGCTCTTTTTTTCCTCTGAACAAGATAAGCAATAAACTTTAGAAGAAAATGATTTAAGAGAAAATAAGTGCAGGCGTATGCAAACGCTAATACGAGATTGAACGGATTGCTCAAAATATCGATTCCATGGGTTCCACCGAGAGCATAATATACAACCCCACTGCCGACTGAAGTAATAAAAAACATGAGCCAATTTAATGGATAGCGGTGCAATTGTTCCCTCGGAACGCGTATTCTTAAAAGGAGGACAACAATGGCAATCTGCATTAAGATAACTTCAACGAAGAGGCCAAAAATGAGAAAGACTGTAAGTGAGACCCATTGTATATAAAATATTGGCGTATTGTTGATAATCATTGGTGTCCCAGCAACAAAGCATGTTAATACCAAAAATCCTAACAGTTCAAAACTTATTGCAGATACAAGAGGAGGGAAAAAATAATATACGAGCCAACTACCAGCGGGTACAATAAGAAGCCATAAAATCCATATAATCCTCTTTACATGCGGCCTCAGCAACATTATCCCTCCCTCTTCTCAGTTTAAACGCAAATCAAATTAAAACTATCTATTATTTTTGCTTCATTCTTTTCATACTATTAACGACCATACATTAACAAATTTTAGCAAATATTTGCACAATCGTACTCATTAGTTTAACAAATTTTCTAACTTTTGTCATATATTTTACGTATTCACGTACTAAATGATCGTATTTATAAATGGTTTTACTTCAGATAAAAAATAGAGAGAGCCTGTGATAATAAGCATTTCATTACTTTGCAGTGCATGCAGCTCTTCTATAATTGCCTTTTGCCAATCGCCTTCCGCTCGTTTATGGACCAAGCTACTAAACTGATAGAGCTCCTCTGCACTTGCCGCTCGGGGAAAGTCAAAGCTCACGAATGTAATCATCTGGGAGACCGAGTCTAGCTTCTTAATCATATTATCTACTTTTTTATCACCAAGGGCAGCAAAAATCAGCCTTTTTTTTCGTTCAGGAAAGCGGCGCTTTAATTCCACTACTAGCGTTTCAATCCCCTCTTCATTATGGGCTCCATCCAGGACGATTAATGGGGCAGAGGAGACGATTTCAAATCTTCCAGGCCAGTATGCTTTTTTCAACCCTTGACGAATATCCTCTTCGGTAATATTGTAAGAAGCTGCTAAAAGAATGGCTGCTTCAACTGCTAAAGCGGCATTTTCCGTTTGGTGCCGTCCGAGCATTCTTATTTCTAAATTCTCTAAATAACTTTTTGACGTTTGCAGGGAAAATTGTTCACCTTTATCAAGTGATGCGTGATTGTCAATAAAAAAATGCTCTCCAAGACGATGTATGGCGGCATCCATTTGCACCGCTTTTTCTTTAATAACGTTAAATGCTTCCTCCTGCTTAACTGCCGTTAAAATTGGGATATGTGGCTTTATGATTCCCGCTTTTTCAAAGGCGATTTGCTCATAGCTATTCCCTAAAATATTTATGTGATCGAGGCCGATGCTTGTAATAATCGATACTTGCGGTGTGATAATATTGGTAGAATCAAACCTGCCACCAAGTCCAACCTCATAAATAGCAAGATCGACTGGAGCGACCTCAGCAAAATAGTAAAAGCTCATGGCGGTAATCACTTCAAATTCAGTTGGTGAGCCAAGCTCCGTCTGCTCTAATTCATCACTTAGTGGTTTAATCACATTTGTTATCTTGACCAAATCTTCCTCACTGATAGAATGACCATTAATCGAAATTCGCTCATTAAAGTGTTCAAAATAAGGAGAGGTGAAGGTTCCAACCTTTAAACCTGCCTCTTGCAAAATCGAGCGTAAATACGTTACCGTCGAGCCCTTCCCATTCGTTCCTCCAATATGTATGGTCGGCATTTTTTTTTCTGGATGATCTAGCTTATCCATCATCCATTCCATTCTTTTTAATCCTGGCTTGACCCCTAATCTTAAGCGTGAATGAATCCAATTCAACGCTTCCTCGTAAAACTGAAACATGTCGTTTCCACCTTTTTCCATTATGCTAGATCACATGATATAAACCAATATCCTTTCAGACAGTGAAGACGAACCCGCCAAACGGATTCGCCCTCACACCTACTCATTGACCCTTTAACTCTTTAATGCGAAGCTCCACAGCTGCCCTTTTCTCTAAATAATCTGCTTCCTTTGCTCTTTCCTCAGCAATCACTTTTTCTGGAGCTTTCTTCACAAAGCCCTCATTGCTTAGTTTCTTTTGAACCCTTTCCACTTCTTTATTCCATTTATCAAGCTCTTTTTCAAGACGTGCAATTTCTTCAGCTATGTTAATTAAACCTTCAAGTGGTAAAATAATTTCTGCTCCAGTAACCACTGCCGTCATCGCTTTATCAGGAATCAGAATATCCTTGCCCATTTTAAGTTCTTCTGGATTACAGAACCGTTCTAAATAGGAACGATTTTTATCCAACACCTGCAGAAGAAGGTCATCCTTTACTTTGACAAGCATGTTAATTTTCTTGCTCATCGGTGTATTTACTTCGGCACGAATATTTCGGACTGAACGAATGATTTCCACCAACAATTTCATTTCAGAAGCTGCTTCACTGTCAGAAAGGTTTTCGTTCACTTCAGGCCATTTAGCTGTTGTAATAGACTCACCTTGATGTGGTAGGTTTTGCCAAATTTCCTCGGTAATGAAAGGCATGAATGGATGAAGCAGGCGCATTGTATTATCCAGCACATATGCTAAAATTGAGCGCGTCGTCTTTTTCGCAGCTTCATCATCCCCGTATAACGGTAGCTTCGCCATTTCAATATACCAATCACAGAAATCATCCCAAATGAAATTATAAAGAACTCGGCCAACCTCACCAAATTCATAACGTTCAGATAGTCTCGTTACAGTATCAATGGTCTCATTTGAACGAGTAAGTATCCATTTATCTGCTACTGATTTTTCACCACTTAAATCAATTTCTTCAAACTTTAGACCGTTCATATTCATTAAAGCGAAGCGTGATGCATTCCAAATTTTATTAGCAAAATTCCAAGTTGCTTCGACCTTTTCCATGCTAAAGCGTAAATCTTGACCTGGTGAGCTTCCCGTTGAAAGGAAGTAACGTAAAGAGTCAGCTCCATATTGTGCAATAACATCCATAGGGTCAACGCCATTGCCTAATGACTTACTCATTTTTCTGCCTTGTGCATCTCTAACTAAACCATGAATGAGTACATCCTTAAATGGACGCTCATCTGTAAATTCAAGCCCTTGGAAAATCATTCTCGATACCCAGAAGAAAATGATATCATAGCCTGTTACAAGTGCTGCCGTTGGATAGTAACGCTTGAAATCAGCAGATTCTGTGTCCGGCCAGCCCATCGTCGAAAACGGCCACAATGCGGAACTGAACCATGTATCTAAAACATCGTTATCCTGCTCCCAATTTTCTATATCAGCAGGTGGTTCATGGTCGACATAAACCTCACCCGTTTCCTTGTGATACCAGGCTGGAATGCGATGTCCCCACCAAAGCTGGCGAGAAATACACCAATCGCGAATATTTTCCATCCAGTGTAAATACGTCTTTTCAAAACGGTCTGGGACAAAATGCACTTTTTCTTCCTTCTGTTGAAGGGCAATCGCTTCATCAGCGAGAGGCTGCATTTTGACAAACCATTGCGTTGATAAATATGGCTCGACAACGGCACCACTACGTTCCGAATGGCCCACAGAGTGCATATGTTCTTCAATTTTGAAAAGAACTCCTTGTTCTTGCAAATCCTTCACGATTTGCTTACGGCATTCAAAGCGATCCATCCCGTTATATTTCCCTGCTTTTTCATTCATTGTACCGTCTTCATTCATCACAAGTACACGTTCAAGATTATGGCGATTTCCTAATTCAAAGTCATTCGGATCATGGGCTGGTGTTATTTTTACTGCCCCTGAACCAAACTCCATATCTACATAGTCATCAGCTACAATTGGAATTTCGCGGCCAACAATTGGGAGAACCACTTTTTTGCCGATTAAATGCTTGTAGCGTTCATCTTCTGGATGAACTGCAACCGCCGTATCACCAAGCATTGTTTCGGGACGAGTAGTCGCTACTTCAATCGAACCTGAGCCATCTGCAAGAGGATAATTCATATGATAAAACGCACCTTGAACATCCTTATAAATAACCTCGATATCAGATAATGCTGTTTTGGTGGACGGATCCCAGTTAATAATGTATTCTCCGCGATAAATAAGTCCTTTTTTATATAAGGAAACAAACACTTCGCGGACCGCTTTCGACAGTCCTTCATCAAGAGTAAAGCGCTCTCGACTATAGTCTAAACCAAGCCCTAGCTTCGCCCATTGTGCACGGATATGAGCAGCATACTCTTCCTTCCACTTCCATGTTTCTTCAACAAATTTATCTCTACCTAAATCATACCGGCTTACCCCTTCTTGGCGGAGCTTTTCCTCAACTTTTGCTTGTGTCGCAATCCCCGCATGGTCCATCCCTGGCAGCCATAAAACGTCATAGCCTTGCATTCTTTTCATACGGGTTAATATATCCTGCAATGTCGTATCCCAGGCGTGTCCTAAGTGAAGCTTGCCTGTTACATTTGGTGGAGGAATGACGATGGTATACGGTTCTTTTTTCTCATCACTTTGTGCTTCAAAAAACTTTCCCTTTACCCACCAATCGTAACGGCCCTTCTCAATCGTATTCGGGTCATACTTCGTTGGCATCGATAGCTCATTTGTTTCCATTTCATTCTTCCTTTCTTCTTCCTTTTTCATTTCAAAACCTAAAGCGCTCTCTCCATCGCCGTACATAACTGAAAGGACCTCTACTAAAATAAAATAAAGAAAATTGGCGGTTGCAAGCACCTCAGGTTTGCTAGGCGATTAGCGCTGGATCAGCAGATACACTTCATTAAAAAGTGATCTACAACGGCGAAAACTTTCATTTCCCGATGAAACAAAAAACTCCATTCGTCATTAAAAGGACGAATGGAGTATGCTTCGCGGTACCACCTTTTTTCCAATCCATTTTATAAAAAAATCGATTGGCGCTTAACAAGATAACGGATTCCCCGTCTTTTACTACTTGAAAATCATTCGTTCGCAAAAGATGCTCAAGGGCGACTTCCACTGGTATTGCTTAGAAAACCTTTCAGCTCATGGTTTTCCTCTCTTAAAGCAAGGAACCAACGTACTATTCCCTATCATAGCAGTATAACTCTATTTGTATAATCAATATACTACATAAAAACAAAGACTGACGTCAATAAGGATAACCGATTTTTTTTTAGTATATACAGTTTTTCAGAAAATGACACTTCATTGAGAGGAAACGTACGTCAAAAAAGACTATGTTAGATAGGAATTCCGGAAATTTTTGGGGTGATTCCAGAATTTCATGGCGGAATTCCAGAAAATTCACAAATAATTCCGGAATTTCATGACATAATTCCGGAAATTCCACCAATATTTCCGGACTCAACTTCAATCAGACTAACAAAGCTTCAACAACGTTTTTCGCACATTCCCAAATCAAAGGACATAGATTAAGTAATAAGGAAAATTCCTATTGGGGAAAAGGGGGAAGAGATTGTGAGGAGAAAATATAATCCATATGCACTTCCACCGTGGTTGAAAAAATCTCGAGACGTCCTGCATCAATTTGCTATTCCATTTTGCATATTTCAAGGGATACGTACGATTTTATTTCCAACTGCATTCGATGTCCTGTTTTTAATTGCTCTTGTCTTGATTACAGTAGCTCTTAAAATTGAGTTATTATAACGGTGGAACAATCTATCTTAAAGATTGTTCCTCGGGTCGGTTTACAAATCCTATCCTTGGGTATCACCTTGAGATTGCGCTTCGGCTTGAGCTTCCTTTTCAAGCCGTTTTTGTCTTTCTATTTCATCAATACGCATAACGATATATTCTGTGTTTTTTAGGTGCCAATAATGCCTTTGTAATTTTTGAACATATTTTCGCTCATCTCTATTTCGCGATTTATAATATTCTTCCACAACCGCTAAAAATCCATGAGGATGGGAGAAATAACTTAAAAAGAGATTTAATTCGTCGTCCCTTAAAGGAAAATATTTAAAATAAGTGTAAATCCAATCAACGCAATCTTCATTTGATTTCGGGTACGTTTTTAATGTTCTTGATAAAAATGGTAACAAATCATGCATCGGTGAACTTTGCTTGCTATTTTCAAAGTTTGTAAAATAGCCATAGCCTTTGTCGTCATAAAGGAAATGCTCAGTTGAAAGCTTGCCATGTGCTAAAACAACTCTTGCCTTCTCATCATCCTTTGTTTTTTCATACCATTCCTTAAATTTATTGGAGGAAAAACGCAATGCTTGACTGATATCATGATAATAAAGACAAAACAGGAGTTCAAATGGCGACATATACCACTTTCCCTCACATTGCTCTAAAAACCCCTCAAGAAATTCATTCTCTTTATCCCACTCACGAATCGTATTTTCATAATGCTCATTTTTCTCTTCTTTATCAATCGTAACCTCGCGAACTGATAATGTATGCAGCCGCGCAAGTTCTCGGAACATTTGCTGATGAATCTCGTTGCGATCCTCTTTTATTTCATTGGGAAGCCAAGGCATTAAATAGTACAAATTTTTCCCATGTATCACCGCATATCTTCCATCGAGAGTCGGATAAATAGGAATAATACGATTGAAGCCTTTTTGATAGAGAAATTGAATATGCTTAATAAAATCGGTTCCTTGTTGAGGAGTTATTTTTTTTAAAGCAAATACGCCTTTATTGGAATAAATTCTCTTTACCTTTTGAAAGCCTTCTACAAAATGGGGCTGAATTCCATAATGACTTAAAATCGGTTCAACTTCCTGTAAATGATTCGTCTCACTCATACGAACTCACTTCTTTCCATAGGCTAATTACTAAGCCAGTACAATAGAACTTTAGTGAAACAGTGATGGTTATGTCATCGTATTTTCTTCCCCGAAATTCTCATGCAACATAGATAAAACAGGACGAGCAGGTTTTCACCGACCAACCCACCCAGCCTGTTTTTGAATAAACTCGATCAAATGATTAATTATGGGTAACGGTAGCAGGGATGTATAGAACCTGCCCCTCGAACACATCTTGATTCACCTCTAGATGATTGAATTTTAAAAGCTGCTGTGTCGAGATTTCATAACGTTCTGCGATGACATCGAGCGTATCTCCGCTTTGAACAATGCAAACTTTCAAACGAGCAACAGCCTCTTCATCTTCTTTTCTAGCTAAAAATTCGGTAATCGAGATCCCTTGTTTTTTTGATTTCTTCTTTTTCTTTTTTGCAACTTCTTCGGATGATGAAGAAGAGGATTCTTCATCGGCTGGACTTTCATACTCATGCTCAGCCTGCTCTACTTCCTCTAGCTGAGCGGTTGCTGGCTCATTGGGAGTAAATTCATATCTTTGTGGGGCAAATGATACATCTGGAACAGTTTTGATTGCCTCAGATTCTTGCTCATACACCTGCAGCGTCGGCGCCTTATCAAGTTCTAATAATGAAGGAGCTGGCTCTGCTTCATTCTGCTCTTCTTCAGGAGATTTTCGCGCTTCTGCTACAAATGGTGCAAACAGATCATTTGCAGGGAGAACAGTCTCTTCAGCTGGTTGTACTTCTTCGACTTCCTCAAGCTTCAATTCCTGTTTCGGCGGTTCTTCCTCTCGGTATGCAAGCTCAAGTTCTGAAGGTTCCGCTTGAACCTCTGGCTCATCGCTTTTTAACCCTGTTATTGTTAAGTCCGCTGTTAACTTCATACAGCTTTGTTCAGGGAAAAGATAATCAAAGGATTCAATTTCCACGTCTAGATCGTAAATGTTAGCAATACGGTGAACAGGAATGGTAATATCAACTGGAAAGCGGTGAGAAAACTGAGTAATCCCTTCTTCTCTGTTCTCGATTTGTTGGACGAATTTAGGTGATAATGGTATCTCTTCCTCCACCTCAGCTTCTGTTTCTTTCCGTTTATATTCCCCGCTAAGTTGTAATTCCCCTTCAATCGTTACATAATCGTCATTTTCATGAATGGTTATATTTGGATCAAGCGAAATCGTGATAAGCTCCGCTACTTCCTGTCCTTTTTGAAACCAAACAGATTCTTCCAAGGAAAACCGTAAGAAAGATTCATTTCCTTCAGACAAAGCGACTCCTCCTTTCATTTCCTCTCATCAATCACCATGTCATTAACAATTTATGAGACAGAAAATCTTTTTATGATAAAAATTCAGAGAAAAGAACAAAAGCTCAAGGCGCATTCGGAGCCATTATGATTCCTGCTAGGATAAGCGCGCTGAGTTTTCTTTTGCGCTCACACCATCAAAGCTATTTCGAGATAAAAAAACTAAGAGGGACTTGACGTAGTGATCGGTTGGATACGAAATTTTACGACGAAAAAATATCGCACAATGGGGAAAAAGCCTGAACTCTAGCAGATAGAAGCTAGAGTTCAGGCCATCAAGAAAAATGCTTATTTAAGTTTGGAAAACGCTACTTCTGCAGCAGCAATTGTTTTATCAATGTCCTCATCACTATGTGCTGTTGAAAGGAAGAGACCTTCAAACTGGGAAGGAGGCAAGAAAACACCTTGATTTGCCATTTCCTGATAATAGGAAGCAAAAAAGTCCAAATTAGACGTTTTGGCTGCTTCATAGTTGATGACATCTTCTTTCGTAAAAAAGAAACCAATCATCGAACCGGCTCGATTAACTGTAATTGGAACTCCATATTTATCAGCTGCCGCTTTTAATCCAGTTTCAAGAATATCTGCTTTACGTTCAAACTCTTGGTAGCTTTCTGGTGTTAACTGACTTAAAGTTTCAAACCCCGCTGTCATCGCTAGAGGATTTCCAGATAGCGTTCCAGCTTGATAAATCGGTCCGCTTGGAGCAATTTGCTCCATAATATCAGCGCGTCCACCATACGCTCCAACTGGTAGTCCTCCGCCAATTACTTTGCCTAAACAAGTTAAGTCTGGTGTCACATTAAAGTAGCCTTGTGCACAATTGTAGCCGACACGGAATCCAGTCATCACTTCATCAAAAATGAGCAGGGTGCCATTTTCCTTCGTAATTTCACGAAGCCCTTCTAAAAAACCAGGCAGTGGTGGAACAACCCCCATATTTCCAGCAACAGGCTCCACAATAACTCCAGCCAAATCATCACCAAATTGTTCGAAAGCAAACTTTACACTTTCAAGATCGTTATATGGAACGGTTATGGTATTTTTGGCGATCCCTTCAGGAACACCAGGGCTGTCTGGCAAACCTAACGTGGCAACACCTGAACCTGCTTTAATTAAGAGAGAATCCCCATGTCCGTGGTAGCAGCCTTCAAACTTCAATATTTTATTGCGTCCAGTATATCCGCGGGCAAGGCGAAGGGCACTCATCGTTGCTTCAGTACCAGAGGATACCATCCGGACAACCTCAATAGAAGGGACACGTTCTATCACAAGTTTGGCTAATTCATTCTCCATTATTGTTGGTGCACCGAAACTCGTACCTAATTCCGCCACCTTTTTCAATGCTTCAACGACACGGTCATTTGTATGACCAAGAATTAATGGACCCCATGACAATACATAATCAATGTATTCATTCCCATCAATATCATAGATTTTAGAGCCTTTTCCCCTTTCCATAAAAATTGGGTCCATATTGACCGATTTAAAAGCACGGACAGGACTATTCACCCCTCCAGGCATTAATTCCTTTGCTTCTTGAAAGGCAGCAATTGATTTATCATAAGAACGCATCTTCATCCCTCATTTCTCACATTTTTAATTTTCTTTCAGCCATTTTGCCGCATCTTTAGCATGATACGTAATAATGATATCCGCTCCAGCTCGCTTCATCCCAACAAGCATTTCCATTACTACGGACTTTTCATCAATCCAGCCGTTTTGAGCAGCTGCTTTCACCATTGAATATTCTCCACTCACATTGTAAATGACAACTGGCAAAGTGAAATTATTTTTCACATCACGTACGATGTCTAAATAAGGCATTCCTGGCTTAACAATTAGAAAATCAGCTCCTTCTGCGACATCGGATTCTGCTTCTCGAAAAGCCTCCAAGCGATTTGCAGGATCCATTTGATATGTTTTGCGATCACCAAATTGCGGCGTGCTTTCTGCTGCATCTCTAAATGGTCCGTAAAAAGCAGAGGAATACTTAACTGCATAAGACATGATTGGTGTATCTTCAAAGCCTGCTTCATCTAGCCCAGCACGAATAGCAGCAACAAAGCCATCCATCATATTTGACGGAGCGATAATATCAGCACCAGCTTTTGCTTGGCTAACAGCCGTATCAACCAACAATTTCAATGACGGATCATTTAACACTTTTCCATTCTCAACGATTCCACAATGCCCATGGCTTGTATATTCACATAAACAGGTATCAGCAATAACAATTAATTCCGGGTAATGCTGCTTAATTAACCGAGTTGCTTCCTGCACAATTCCATGATCATGGAATGCTCCTTGTCCACACTCATCTTTCTCAAGCGGGATTCCAAATAAAAGAACAGATTTAATCCCTAAAGATACAACCTCATCAATCTCCTCTATTAATAAATCAAGGGATAGCTGGTAAACATTCGGCATTGAAGAGATTTCTTTACGAATATTCTCTCCTTCAGCTACAAACAGCGGATATATGAGATCCTCAACATGGAGCTGATTTTCTCGAACCATTGAACGCATAGCTGCAGATTGTCTCAAACGACGGTGGCGATTAAAATTCATTTTTTATCCTCCTATTTTTTCCTTTTTCATCATGTATTGTGCAATTGCGCTCATCATTTCATAGGATGTATATATTTTAGGACAGACGTGCACCGTTAGTCCCAATTGTTCACACTTTCGCTTTGACACTGGACCGATCGTCGCCACAATACATTCTTTCATTTGTTCAAATAGATCATAAGTGGTAACGATTGACATAAAATGTTCAATTGTTGAAGGGCTTGTAAAAGGGAGTACGTCCAGCTTGCGATTTCGCAATAAATATAGAAGCTTTTCCTTACTATCTTCGGGAAAATACGTTTCATAAATGATAATTTCATCAACAATATGTCCCTTTTCTTTGAAAAACTGGGCAATATAATCCCTCGCCAAATTCCCCTTCGGAATTAACAGTCTTTCCCCTTCATTTACATAAGGAGAAAACTCCTTCACAAAGCTCTCCGCAACATAATGTTCTGGCTTGAAATCAACGGAAATTCCCCTTTTCAATAGAGCCTCTTCCGTTTTTTCACCAATCACAGCGATTTTGACACGAGACTTGTCCAAATTCACACCGACCATGGAAAAAAAAGTCTCAACAGTTACATCACTCGTAAAAATGAGCCAATCATATGTATGCAAGGAAGTTAAAATTGGAGCAATGTCGCTCCTATTTTCAACTGGACGAAATTCAAGAAGAGGGACCTCTACTGGAATCCCTCCAAATTCCTCTACAATAGCAGAAAAAGCTGAAGCGTTTTTTTTGCCGCGAGGAACAAGTACTCTTTTCCCTGTCAATGCTCGGGAATTCATTCTCCTTCTAACTCCTTTTTCACTGCATCGATTAAAGTCTTTGCTCCCTTGTCTATCAAGTAATCAGCAGCAGCAACACCCAATTGTTCAGGATCTGTTCCTTCCAACTTTTCTTTATAAATTGTTTTTCCATCAGGAGAAGCGACAAGAGCCGTTAATACGATTTTACCATCTTCATTCATATTGGCATATCCTGCCACCGGAACTTGGCATCCCCCCTCCATCTTATGAAGGAATGCGCGTTCAGCTCTAACTGTGATATCCGTTTCCTGACAAGTAAATTTGCTTAAAAGCTGTAGAAGCTCTGTGTCGTCGCCTCTACATTCAATCGATAAAGCACCTTGCCCAACGGCCGGAAGACATATTTCCGGCTCAAGAAATTCCGTTACAACATCTGAAGCCCAACCCATGCGCGAAAGCCCAGCAGCCGCTAAAATAATCGCATCGTACTCTTCCGTTTCCAGCTTCGCAAGACGCGTATCTATGTTTCCTCTAATCCATTTAATCTCTAGATCTGGCCGTGCCGCTAATAATTGTGCTCCTCGTCGTAAGCTGCTTGTTCCAATAACAGAGCCCGGTTGCAAATCTTTTAACGGTATATGCCCTTTAGAAATTAGAGCATCACGGTGATCTTCTCTTTCAGGAATACAACCTATAACTAAACCATCAGGAAGAATAGCCGGCATATCCTTCATGCTGTGAATAGCAAGATCAATTTCGCCATCAAGCATCGCCTGTTCAATCTCCTTCACAAATAGCCCCTTTCCCCCGACTTTAGAAAGGGTTACATCCAAAATTTTATCTCCCTTTGTGACGATTTCTTTCACTTCAAAATCGTAATTTGGATCTATTTTTTTTAGCTGCTCGATAACCCAATTTGTTTGTGTTAAAGCCAGTTTACTTCGTCTTGAACCAACAATAAATTTTCTCATGATTGCCTCCTGAAAGGATTATTTGTTAATATTAGAACGATTTTTTTATACTACCATGATACGGGACTAGCCATTTTAATTAAAATTGGCTAATAATCAAAACGGCATATTTTTTCTGGATGGGATTTCCATCTATGTGTACCATAGATGGAAAGAAGATAACTGACCAAACAGAAAGAAATTGATTAATATAATTAAAAAAGAAGCCAAATTCCACAGCGCTAAACTCTTACCTTGAAATTCCTTTCCAACACGTAGGTATAAAGAAATACCATACACGACAAGAACAATAAAGGAACCGATTACTTTCGCATCATACCAGATCATCTCCGGCAATTTAATATAAGCCCATTGCAATCCTAAAATCAGGGATAATAAAAGCATGGGAACGCCTATGACATTTAAAATATGGGACATATGCTCAAGCTTCGACAAATCAGATATTCGTATAAGACGCGCTCCCCATTTTTTGCGTTTCAAAAGATTGTATTGCAACAAATAAAGAAGGGAAAAGACTGCTGAAATCGAAAATGCTCCGTATGAAAGAATAGCCATTGTAATATGTATAAAAAGTAATTCAGATGAAAGTTGTTGGACCATAATTTCAGATTCGTATTGTATCGGAGCAAATGTATGAATGACCATGATCGCAAACCCAATAACATTCGTAAAAAAAACAATGAAATCAACCTTTAATAGGCGATTAAGTCCAAGCGACAAAGTAATTAGAACCCAGACATAAAAATAAAGGCCTTCAAAAATTGTCAGTATTGGAAATCTGCCTGTATTCACCATGTAAATACACAAAAAAGTCGTTTGCAAAAGCCATACAAACGCAAGTAACCAGAAGGCAACTTTGTTTGCTTTCCGGCTACTGTAAAGAAAATCAATAAAATATAATAAAATACTCAAGGCATAAAGAATGATTGTGAATTCATGTAGCCGAGTCATGTAAACCTCAATCATAGATAGAACCCCTTTTATGATTGAAAGGAAGCTTGTGGTGTTGCAACAACAGCTCTCTTTAAATCGGCAACTTTCGTTTCTTGCTGTTCTTTTACAAGATCTTCAATGTTGAATATTTTCATAAATAATTCCAATGCTTCGTCAGCATTATTTTGGCCGGCAAGTTCTTTCGCCTGTAAAATTGGATCCTTTAACATTTGGTTAATAATACTTTTCGTATGCTTATTCAGCACCTTTATTTCCCGGTCAGAAAGATGAGGCAGTTTTCTTTCAATACTATCCATCGTTTCTGCCTGAATTTTCAACGCTTTAACACGCAGCGCTGAAATAACAGGAACAACTCCCAGCATATTTAACCATTGCTTGAACTCAACGATTTCCGCTTCAATCATGAGCAAAATTTTCGACGCTGCTTTTTGACGCTCCTGTAGGTTCGCCTCAACAATTCCTTCTAAGTCATCAATATCATATAAGAAAACATTATCCAATTCCGTAAGCTTTGGATCTAAGTCACGCGGCACTGCGATATCAACCATAAATAACGGCTTCCCTTTTCGCAATCTTTCTACACATTCCATCATATCCTTCGTAACGACAAAATCCTTCGCTCCAGTTGAACTAATTAAGATGTCAGCTTCCATTAATGCACATTGAAGTTCATTTAATGACTTTGCTTGCCCTGAAAAGCGCTCAGCTAAGCTTTTCGCCTTTTCAAAAGTTCGATTAATAACCGTCACTTGGCTCACGCCATTGCCATGAAGGTTTTGAATCGCTAGCTCGCCCATCTTGCCCGCCCCTAAAATAAGGACATGCTTTCCATCTAATGAACCGAATATTTTTTTCGCTAATTCAACCGCAGCGTAACTAACAGACACTGCATTAGCACCAATATCCGTCTCAGAGTGAGCACGTTTTGCCAATGTTATGGCCTGCTTAAATAACTGGTTAAAAACCGTACCTGTTGTTTCGTTTGCTTGTGCCTCCTTAAAACTAGAGCGCACCTGTCCAAGGATTTGAGTTTCCCCCAAAACCATTGAATTCAAGCCACAAGCAACATTAAACAAGTGATCAACCGCGCCATCCTGCTCATACACAAATAAGAATGGTGAAAACTCTTGCTGAGGGATATTAAACCATTCTGATAAAAATTCCTTGATATAGTAACGTCCGGTATGAATCTGATCTACGACGGCATATATTTCTGTGCGATTGCATGTTGATAGAATAACGTTCTCAAGGATACTCTTTTTCCCGCTCAGTCTACTCATTGCTTCCCCTAACTGAGAAGGGTCAAACGTTAAACGCTCTCGAATTTCAACTGGGGCTGTTTTATAATTTAGACCAACAGTTAGAATATGCATGATTGTTTCGTACCCCCAAAAATGTTCGTAAATACACGAACCGATTTCAAACGAACAGAAATCGATCCACTTAATAATTATTATAACATGATAAGATTTCTAATAACCAATGAAATGTGAACATATCATGAAAACGGATGAGTTATAAAAGCTAAAATCTATGAAAGAGCTTGTTTCTTCCTATTCCGACAAAGTTCTTCCTCTAGTACCTTAACAAAAAAGATAGGACTATTCAAGTGAGTCGATTCACATTGTAATTGCCAAAATCAACAATTTCGTGAATAAATCGGGAGGCTTAGAAAAGAGTTTGATTCTCAATAGTTTTTTCACATATTAACATGATTTACGATAAATAATTTTAAATTAACACTTCTTCTTTTCATAAAATCAAGATATGATTAAATAGAAATTGAACAAATTTATGTTGGAAGTGTAAAAATGAAAAATCAACGAATTTTCCCTGGAATCATTCTTTTAGGATTTGGGGGGTACTTCTTTTTAGAACAAGCAAATATCACTCTTTTCGACGGCCTTCACACATGGCCGACTCTCTTAATCATTGTAGGACTAGCCTTCCTATTTCAAGGCTATTTAGCAAAGGATTATGACGCGATTTTGCCAGGGGTCATCCTCGCTGGATTCGGACTGCATTTCCATATTATTAATCATCTAACCATTTGGCCGAACTCAATCGGGGCCTTTATCTTAATTATTGCTCTCGGCTTTCTTCTTCGTTATCAAAAAGTCGGAGCCGGTCTATTTCAAGGTCTATTATTCCTAGTATTGGCAATCATGCTCCTTTTTTATGAGAAAATTATTGGCTGGCTAGGTTTGCTAGAAAACGGCGTCACATCTGTACTAAATTATTGGCCAATCCTATTCATTGCCTACGGAGTCTATCTTTTGTTTGTGCGAAGTAAATAAAAACAGTTACAAAGCTCCAAACTAAAAAGCAAGTGAAGCCATCTCGCGTCACTTGCTTTCTTCTTTCCATTTTTGGTCCACCATGTCGTTGATGTAAACCGATATAGGCTAATAGACTCTCATTTGGACAATATACGGTTGAATTTCTCCCCCTTGGCATGTTATGAGGATAAAATTCTTTCTTCAAAGACCCTCCATGAAAACTAACTTTTTTGCTCAAAATCCGCTCTCCTTTGTCCTCATGAACCCTTTATGCGGACACGGTTTCCTTCTTTTTGGCTTTTCTTTGTCGTCATGAACCCTTTATGAGAACACGCGGTGCTCTTTTATACCTTTCTCCGTCCTCATGAACCCTTTTATGCGGACACTTATTCGAACCCTTTTTAGTGACTGCCATAGAATCATTATAAAACCGAATCTAAAAAATCCTTTGTTCTCTGTTCTTTCGGCTGCTGAAATAATTCCTTTGGATGGCCTACCTCAACTATTTTTCCATCATGCATATAAATAACCCGATCAGCAACCTCACGGGCAAAGCCCATTTCATGTGTAACGACAATCATTGTCATTCCTTCTAATGCAAGTTCTTTCATCGTAGCCAATACTTCACCGACGAGCTCGGGATCCAATGCTGATGTTGGTTCATCAAAAAGCATAATATCTGGTTTCATGGCTAACGCTCTAGAAATCGCAACTCGCTGCTTTTGTCCGCCTGATAACTTTGAAGGAAAAACGTTCGCTTTTTCCAATAAGCCTACCTTTTCAAGCAAACGCCTCGCTTCCACTCTTGCTTCTTCCTTCGGCTTTTTTTTCACAAATAACGGTGCCTCCATCACATTTTCTAATACCGTTTTATGAGGAAATAAATGAAAATGCTGAAACACCATGCCTACCCGAGCTCTAACATGATTTAAATCATGGGTATTCTCCTCAATTTGTTCTCCTTCTATCGTGATCCTCCCGCTATCCTTTATTTCTAAAAAGTTTAAACAGCGTAACAACGTACTTTTTCCAGAACCGCTTGCACCAATTAAGCAGACGACCTCGCTTTCTTTCACTGTCAAACTTATATCTTTTAAAACATGTAACGGACCAAAGGACTTGTTTAATTTTTCAACTTCAATCTTCAACACAGACATCATATCTCTCCTTAATCACTGCTCGCCATTTTCTTTTCTACCCTTCCAACAAGGAGCGAAAAGAATAGAACTAGCACTAAATAATAAACTGCTACAATCAATAAATAGCTCATATAGTCGAAATCACTGGAGCCGAGTGTTGTAGCTACGTTGAAGAGCTCATACATGCCAATAAACGATGCGAGGGAAGAATCCTTTAAAGCAATTATAAATTGATTTCCCAATGGCGGTAACGCCCTCCGAAACGCCTGTGGCAAGATAATTCTTCTCATTGATAATCCATTTGACATCCCAAGAGACCGAGCTGCCTCCATTTGCCCCTTATCCACTGACTGGATCGCTCCGCGAAAAATCTCTGCAATATAAGCGCCATTGTGGAAGGCTAGCCCTAGTACAACTGACCAAAACTGCGAAATATTTAAAGCTGTCAATCCGAAGTAAAAGATGAATATTTGTACAACAAGCGGGGTTCCACGTACGAGAAAAATATATAAATTCGCAACCCACACAAGTACCTTGACAGTCGATATTTTTAAAAATGCGAAAAACAAACCAATAAAAATAGCAATCAAAATTGAAACAAGCGTTAATTGAAAAGTAAGGAGCATCCCCCGCAAAAAAATCGGAGATGTCTCTACAAATAAAGATAACAATTCCAAAAAGATACCTCCTAACAGCAATGGCGAATGCAGCTGTGCACATTCGCCATTTACTTAAGATTCTTCAGGGAGTACAGTAATATCCTCGCCAATATATTTCTTACTAATTTCTGCTAATGTGCCATTTTCTTTTAATGTTTGAAGAGCTTCGTTGATTTTTTCTAAAAGGGCTTCATTCTCCTTCGCAACAGCAATCGCCTGCTCACTTTTGCCCAGCAATTCTTTCCCTTCGATTTCCATTCCAGCCCCGATCGCTTCTTTGCCCGTTACAAAATCCGTAATAACCGCGTCATGCTTTCCGCGGCTAAGTGCCTCAAGCGCTGTGACATCACTGTCATAAAAAATGATATTCGTTGAAATACTTGCTGCATATTCCTCATAAGTTGAACCTTTCGATACGGCGATTTCTAATCCTTCTAAATCTGCGAGCTTCTCAACAGCGCTATCCGGACGGACAAAAATTTGTGGACCAGAATAATAATATGGCGTCGAAAAGCTTATATGCTCTAGGCGTTCTTCTGTAATCGTATGACTGGCAACGGCTGCATCGACTCGCCCTGCCTTCACACTTTCGACAATGCTGCCGAACTTCATCTTTTGTTGCACTGGTTCAAGCCCTAATTCCTGTGCTATCGCCTCACCTACTTCAATATCAAACCCCGTCATCTTTCCATCTGCGTCCGTAACACTAAAGGGCTTAAATTCTCCTGAAGATGCGAAGACTAGTTCTCCATCTTTAATCAACTTAAATCCATTTGCATTTTCTGAGGATGCACCGCCTGATCCACATGCTGCAAGGAGAAGCAACAAAAAAAACCCAATTGCTCCTTTTGTTAATCGCTTCATGACAACAACTCCTTTAATTCGTAAGTGATTTCAATGTTTGCCAAAGGATGGCATCATATTTTGTAACAAAATTCCATTTTACTGAATTTTCAGTTTTTTAGTCGTGAAAAACGTCTAATTTATGCTTCAACATTTTCCCAAGCTTGGACTGGTTTTTATATTTCTATGAACTAAAAGTAAAAAAAAGAACTTGATGAAGATGCTCCATCAAGTTCTTTCAGTTACGGCTATACTATCCCATATAATTTTCAATCGCCGTCCATGCTTCATCCTTTCCCTTTCCCGTTTCGGAAGAGAAAAGAATGATCGTATCCTCTGAATCTAAATCAAGTGTTTCTTTTGTTACTTTAAAATGCTTTTGCCATTTTGACTTCGGTATTTTATCCGCCTTTGTCGCAATAACAATACAAGGAATATTATAATGCTTTAAAAAGTTATACATCATAATGTCATCGCTTGTTGGGGGATGACGTAAATCCACAATTAACAGTACAGCACGAAGCTGTTCACGAGAAGTTAAATAAGTCTCAATCATTTTTCCCCAGGCTTCCCGTTCTTTTTTGGAAACCTTCGCATAACCATAGCCTGGAACATCAACAAAGTGAAGAATTTCATTGATTAAATAAAAGTTTAAGGTTTGCGTTTTCCCTGGTTTCGAAGATATTCTCGCCAACCCTTTACGGTTAAGCATTTTATTAATAAAGGAAGATTTCCCCACATTCGAGCGACCAGCTAATGCAAATTCAGGTAAATCTGTATCGGGATACTGATCAGGCTTTACCGCACTTATGACGATATCTGAACTCACTACCTTCACGATGGTGCACCGCCATTCAGCGCAATCGATAGGACCTCGTCAACATGGGTTACTGGGAAAAACTTAAGTTCATCTCTAACACTCTCTGGAATATCATCTATATCCTTTTCATTATCCTTTGGAAGAATAATCACAGAAAGACCTGCACGATGTGCACTTAATGTTTTTTCCTTTAAGCCGCCAATTGGAAGAACGCGACCTCTTAACGTAATCTCTCCAGTCATTCCGACTTCTTTCTTAATCGGTTTTCCCGTTAATGCAGAAACGAGAGCTGTAGCCATTGTGATTCCAGCAGATGGACCATCTTTCGGCACCGCTCCTTCAGGGACATGAATATGAATATCATGCTTCTCATGAAAATCCTCTTCTATCCCAAGCTCTGCTGCCTTTGAACGAACGTAGCTAAACGCAGCCTGAGCAGACTCCTTCATCACATCTCCGAGCTTCCCAGTCAATACAAGCTTACCTTTTCCAGGTGATAGCGATACTTCAATTTGCAAGGTATCTCCGCCAACTGTTGTATATGCTAATCCTGTTGCCACACCGACTTGATCCTCGAGCTCGGCCTGACCATAACGAAAGATCGTTTTTCCTAAAAATTCTTCTACATTCTTTTCCGTGACGACGACACGCTTCTTTTCGTTTGAAACGATAATTCTTGCCGTTTTACGGCAAATCGCTGCGAGCTGGCGTTCTAAGCTACGCACACCCGCTTCCCTCGTGTAATAGCGGACGATTTTTTGGATGCCATCCTCTCGAATTTGCAATTGGGACTTCGTCATCCCATGCTCTTTAATTTGCTTAGGCAATAAATGATCCTTCGCAATATGAATTTTTTCAAGTTCTGTATAACCAGCGATCGAAATGATCTCCATTCGATCTCTTAACGGACCAGGGATCGAGCTTAAATCATTGGCCGTTGCAATAAACATAACCTTCGATAAATCGTATGTTTCTTCAATATAATGATCACTGAAATTATGATTTTGCTCTGGATCCAATACTTCAAGCATTGCAGAAGAAGGATCGCCTCTAAAATCACTAGACATCTTGTCAATTTCATCAAGTAAAAATACTGGATTAATCGTTCCAGCCTTTTTCATCCCTTGAATAATGCGCCCTGGCATTGCGCCAACATAGGTGCGTCTATGACCGCGAATTTCCGACTCATCCCGTACACCACCAAGTGAAATACGGACAAAATTACGATTTAACGAACGAGCAATTGATCGAGCTAAACTCGTTTTCCCAACACCAGGAGGGCCGGCAAGACATAAAATCGGTCCTTTTAAGGAGTTCGTCATCTTTTGAACAGCTAAATATTCAAGAACCCGCTCTTTGACTTTTTCTAAGCCGTAATGATCTTCATCTAAAATTCGTTCTGCTTTTAAAATATTGAGATCATCTTCCGTCGCATTTGTCCAAGGCAAAGAAATAAGCCAATCAATATAGTTCCGAATGACGGAGCTTTCAGCTGAAGTTGAAGGAACCTTCTCGTAGCGATCTAGCTCTTTTAAAGCTGCCTTCTTCACATGTTCGACCATATTGGCCTTCTCGATCTTCTCTGCTAGTTCAGCGACCTCACCCGTTTTCCCATCTTTATCGCCAAGCTCCTTCTGGATCGCCTTCATTTGTTCTCGCAAATAATATTCCTTTTGCGTTCGTTCCATTGATTTCTTGACACGTTGGCCAATTTTCTTTTCTAAATTGAGAACTTCTTTCTCATTATGAATAATTTCAATTAATCGATTGACCCTATCCTTAACATTGATCGTCTCTAAAATTTCTTGCTTTTCTTTTAGCTTTAGCGGCAAATGTGAGGCAATAATATCTGCCATTCTTCCTGGTTCCTCAATATCTGTTAAGCTTGAATAAGTTTCAGCTGAAATCTTTTTTGACATTTTTATGTACTGTTCAAAATATTCCAGTAGCGTACGCATAAACGCTTCGTCTTCAACATCCTTTTCGGTTGAATCCACATACGTTTTCACACTTACTGCAAAATGATCATTTTCATCAAAAAAACGAATAATTTCAGCTCTTTTTAAGCCTTCCACTAGAACGCGAATCGTTCCGTTCGGGAGCTTTAACATTTGCTTCACCTTTGTCAAAGTTCCCATTCTGTATAAATCCTCTTCCCCAGGATCATCTATGGACATGTCTTTTTGCGTTGTTAAAAAAATGAGACTATCATCTACCATTGCCTTCTCTAAAGCTTGAACAGACTTATCCCGGCCCACATCTAGATGCAAGACCATAGTAGGATATACAAGTAAGCCTCGAAGCGGTAGGAGGGGGACGATTACTTCCTTCTTATTCGCCATTTACTAGCACCTCCAAATGCATATCTATCTTCATAAAAATGAGAATAATTCATTGTACAATTCTATCGTATTTACGAATAATAGTCTATTTTAAGGCTTTCGATTCAATTTCACAATAACTAAAGGGAAACGAATCGTATTTTTGCGATTTAGACTAATGATTGGGGAACATTCTTTAGTATCAATCATTTTCTGATGACAATGCATGAATCGAGAGAATTTCTTTATAAATAGAAAATTTGCTCTGTATGCCAAAATCCGGTGAGTTTTCCATTTCAATAAGACATCCACCGCAAATGCTGAAGGGGAAAAAAATAATGAAATTCAATAAAAAACTTCGGCTTTTGGTACAAACCGAAGTTTTTTATGCACGAAGAGTTAAATACTTTCTTTCTTCTTCAATTCGACAGATGCCGTAATCACTCTTTCCTCAGGTTTTTCTTTTAATAAGGCCACATCAAATACTTCTGATAGATGCGTGACAGGAACAATGGTGATTCCCTTCACTTCGTTCAAAATAGATTGGACATTTTCCTTCGGAATGATGACCGTTTCTGCCCCTGCTTTTTTCGCTGCCTTTATTTTTGGAAGAACTCCACCAATTGGTTTTACATTCCCATGTATACTAATTTCTCCTGTCATTGCAACCCTATGATCGATCGGGAGCTTATAAATAGCAGAGTAGATTCCTGTAGCCATGGCAATACCGGCCGAAGGCCCATCTATCGGAACCCCACCTGGAAAGTTTACGTGGATATCAAATTCATCAGCAGGAACCCCCATAGAGCGAAGAACAGTGATAACATTTTCAATAGAACCTTTTGCCATACTCTTTCTTCGAATTGACTTACTTCTATCGCCAATACTCTCTTCTTCGACAATTCCAGTAATATTGATTGTCCCTTTTTCTCTAGCAGGAATGGCCATCACTTCAATTTCTAATAATGCCCCCGTATTGGGGCCGTAGACCGCTAACCCGTTGACAAGCCCAACTGAGGAAAATTTCATGATCTTTCTTTCCATCCGTGGAGAAAGCTGGCTCGAATGGACGACCCATTCAATATCTTCGTCTTTAATAAAATCACGTTCTTCCTGAATCGCTAGACCAGCTGAGGTTTGGATTAAATTGACGGCTTCACGACCGTTGCGGGCGTAGTTAGCAAGAGTTCTCAACCCTGTTTCACCGATCTTTAGCTTCACCTTATCTGCGGCTTTCTTACCAACCTTTTCAATTTCTTCCTCAGTCAATTCTCGGAAGAATACCTCCATGCATCGAGAGCGGATCGCTGGTGGGATTTCACTCGGCGTTCTAGTCGTTGCACCAATTAAGCGAAAATCTGCAGGCAATCCATTTTTAAAAATATCATGAATATGGTTCGGTATTTGCGTGTTCTCTTCGTTATAATAGGCGCTTTCCAAGAAAACTTTTCGATCCTCTAATACTTTCAGAAGCTTATTCATCTGAATGGGATGAAGTTCACCTATCTCATCGATAAACAATACTCCCCCATGTGCATTTGTTACGGCCCCCTGCTTTGGCTGCGGAATACCAGCCTGCCCCATTGCTCCGGCTCCTTGATAAATCGGATCATGGACAGAGCCGATGAGGGGATCGGCAATTCCCCGTTCATCAAAGCGGGCGGTAGTTGCATCTAGCTCTACAAAGACAGAAGCGGGCTTAAACGGGGATTTAGGGTTTTTTTTCGCCTCTTCAAGAACTAATCTTGCTGCCGCTGTTTTTCCAACACCAGGCGGTCCATAAATAATTACATGCTGCGGATTAGGACCGCATAGAGCGGCCTTAAGCGCCTTTATTCCATCCTCTTGACCGACAATATCCTCAAAACTTGAGGGACGAACCCGTTCCGAAAGTGGCTCAGTTAAAGAGATGGACCGCATTTTTTTTAGCTGGTCCATTTCCTTTCTTGATTCCCTATCTATCGATACTTTTTGTGTCCGCTGATTTCTTAATAAATTCCAAAAATAAAGCCCTATTACAATACCGAAAAAAAACTGGATAAATAAGGCTATCCCTGTCCAACTCATGGTCTTCCCTCCTGTACCTCTCTAGCTTGTATAATGGGTTGCATTCATACGGATGCCTCGTTCGTTTATTGCCTCCATCTCATCATTTAAATAACCTGCATTTAAGTTATTTGCATACGTTTAGTATCTCCTCTTCAAGAATGGAATAAACAACAATTTTATAGAAAACTTTGAAAGGGAAAAAGGGGGAAAGAACGAAAATACGGTAAACCTTAAAAAGCTAATCATTCAACTTTTTGTAGTGAATCTTTATCAGCCTCCAAACGATAGTGTGCTTGTTCTTGCGATAGCGCTTTTTGGTCACTCACCGTGGGAAAACGAAACTTGAGGATATGAAATATACACGGGGAGAGCTTCCTAAACGATAAAAAAAGTCAAACCAACTAGTTGGTTTGACTTTTATAAGCTTTATGAAATTTCGAATGGATAGTGCCTCAGGACAACACGTAAGTCACCCTTCCAATTAATCATTTCATGCTGATGTTTTCGTTTCTTCCTCAATCACAGTTCCATCTTTTAGAAGAAGCTTCGGTGCACTGTTCTCAACAACCGTTTCCTTCGTGATGATACATTTTGAAATATCATCGCGGGAAGGTAATTCATACATGACATCAAGCATAATTGCTTCGATAATCGATCTTAATCCCCGAGCGCCTGTTTTGCGTTCAATTGCTTTTTTAGCAATTTCTTTAAGAGCTTCTTCCTCAAATTCTAACTCAACATCATCAATTTCAAGCATTTTTTGGAATTGTTTAACTAAAGCATTTTTAGGCTTCGTTAAAATTTCAATTAAGGCTTCTTCATCGAGTGAGTTCAAACTCGCAATAACAGGAAGACGGCCAATAAATTCAGGGATAAGCCCGAATCTTAATAGATCCTCTGGTAATACTTTTGACAATAAGTCCTTATCTTCCACTTCCTGCTGTTTAACATCGGCGCCAAAGCCAATAACTTTCTGACCTAATCGGCGCTTAATAATCGGTTCGATGCCGTCGAAAGCACCACCACAAATAAATAAAATATTTGTGGTATCAATTTGAATAAATTCCTGATGCGGGTGTTTTCTTCCACCCTGAGGCGGTACACTTGCTACTGTACCTTCTAAAATTTTCAACAATGCCTGCTGAACTCCTTCACCTGATACATCTCTTGTAATCGAAGGATTCTCAGATTTACGAGCCACTTTATCAATTTCATCAATGTATATAATGCCTTTTTCTGCCTTTTCTACATCATAATCAGCAGCTTGGATTAATTTCAGCAAAATGTTTTCAACATCTTCCCCTACATATCCAGCCTCCGTAAGCGATGTAGCATCAGCGATTGCAAAAGGAACATTTAAAATTCGTGCAAGCGTCTGAGCAAGCAAGGTTTTTCCACTACCAGTTGGACCAATCATAGCAATATTACTTTTAGCCAACTCAACATCATCAATTTTACTATTTGAATTAATGCGTTTGTAATGGTTGTAAACAGCCACTGACAAATTTTTCTTTGCCTGTTCCTGACCGATTACGTACTCGTCTAGAATATCCCGAATTTCCTTCGGCTTCGGCACATCCTTAAACTCTACTTCTTCCTCTGTTCCAAGCTCTTCTTCCACAATTTCTGTGCAAAGCTCAATACATTCATCACATATATATACACCTGGGCCGGCAACTAACTTACGAACCTGATCCTGTGTTTTTCCACAGAAAGAACATTTTAATTGTCCTTTTTCATCATTAAATTTAAACAATTTTTTCACCCCTTGAAAACGTCTAGTATCGTCTCTTGTTTACGTAGAACTTTACTTTATGTAAAAATTTGAGTCGATTTCACGAAAGAATATCCACTTGGAAAAAATTTTTACATTTAAAGTTATTTACATTTCACCAGAGGCTCCGCTGGACTTTCTCTGTCACTACACGCCAACTAGAACATCTGCTCCCTGCTCATTCACTACTGCAAATTATTTCTCTATCTAAAGTTATTTTAAACAAAATACTGTTTTACTTTATCGAGCTTCTTATTTAGTTCTTGGTAAAAATGGAACGCAAAATGGTTCTTCTTTACAAACCATTTTCAATAGTTATGTATTGCATTGTACCACATTTTATGTACGGACAGGAAATAATAACTCTTATAAGCAGAAGTTGTTTTACAGACCTTGAGCAGGGTTGGATTCACGAAAAACGGAAGAAAAACCTTTTTACTGGTGTACAGTTAAGCTTAACCAAAAAAGCTCAAATTAAGTCGGGTGTTTCCCTTAAACTTATTTTTTAAATTTGCAAATACTTTTGATTATATGTATATGTACAAAACTGATAATAATTGAATATCGCCAATATAAATATTATATATTATATTTTATAAAACAAGGCACGAATAAATCGTGCCTTGTTTTATTAAGTTTGTTTTAAATTATTCAACCGTTTTGCTGTTTTCAACAAGGAAATCTAATGCTTTACGAACTTGCACATCCGCTTTTAGACCTTCAAGGCTTCCTAAAGCAGCTGTAATATTCTCTACAGGCATATTGTACATTTCAGACATCTTGTTTAACTCTGCATCCATTTCTTCAGGAGAAACTTCGATGTTCTCCGCCTTTGCAATCGCTTCGAGAGTAAGGTTCATACGAACACGCTTTTCAGCCTCTTCCTTCATTTGCTCGCGTAAAGCACTTTCGTCTTGACCTGAGAATTGGAAGTATAGTTCAAGATTCATTCCTTGCATTTGTAGACGTTGCTCAAATTCTTGCATCATGCGATCTACTTCGTTATCGATCATGATTGCCGGCAAGTCAATCTCGGCATTCTCAGCCGCTTTTTCTACAACTGTATCACGTACAGTGTGTTCAGCTTCATGCTTCTTGCTTTCTTCAAGGCGAGTTTTAATTTTTTCTTTTAATGCATCTAAAGTTTCTACTTCATCATCCGCATCTTTAGCAAACTCATCGTCAAGCTCAGGAAGCTCTTTTCCTTTTACTTCATGAACTTTCACTTTAAATACAGCCTTTTTGCCAGCAAGCTCAGCGGCATGATAATCTTCTGGGAATGTAACTTCTACATCCTTTTCTTCACCAGCAGCAGTTCCTACTAGCTGCTCTTCAAAGCCAGGGATAAATTGACCTGAACCAAGCTCAAGGGAATAATTATCTGCCTGTCCACCTTCGAATGCTTCTCCGTCAACAAATCCTTCGAAATCCATTACGACTGTATCGCCATTTTCAGCAGCAGTTTCTTTTACTACTAGCTCAGCATGACGCTCTTGAAGTGAAGTTAATTCTTGATTAACATCCTCTTCTGTTACTTCAGTATTAACCTTTTCTACTTCTATCCCTTTGTATTGCCCAAGCTTTACTTCCGGTTTAACAGTAACTGTCGCTTTGAAAATAAGAGCTTTTCCTTTTTCTACTTGTTCAACATCAATTTCTGGACGATCCACCGGCTCAATTCCAGCTTCTTCAATTGCATTTGTATAAGCTTCTGGAAGAAGGATATCAATCGCATCTTGGTATAAAGATTCTACTCCAAAACGCTTTTCAAACATTGCACGAGGCATTTTCCCTTTACGGAAGCCAGGTACACTTACTGTTTTAACAACTTTTTTGAATGCAGCGTCCAAACCTTCATTAAACTTCTCTGCATCTACTTCAAATGTAAGAACTCCTTGGTTCCCTTCTTGTTTTTCCCATTTTGCAGACATACTTATATTCCCTCCAAAATCTATTATCATTGGTTCTTTTCCACACGATTTGCTATTGCTGTCCTGAAGAATCACGCTAAAGCAAAAAAATAACGCCATTCACTCCATTCATAGCAGGAAAGCAATTTGCTAAAATGAACTACGGCTTTGTTATTGGCAATAACAATCAGTAATTTGAAAACAACCATAATGAATATGCATCCTAAAGCCATATCCAATTTAATATGTAAATACCAATGATTACACATTACAACCACTACATTATAACATACGATTTGTCTCTTTCAACATTGAAGCTAAATAATGGGATAAGAAATTTTTTCTAATTTTTGAATAAAGAAATAGGCCCTTTCAACTTCCTCTATAACAACCGGATACTGTCCTGCTATATCTTTTATATGAGCGTCAACTCCACTGAACCTAAGACCCGTTAAATGATAGGCTGCTGCCCATAAAACCGGATCGACGGGCGACCATTCAAATGGATAAAGAAGATATAAATGTCGTTCAATAAGGCTGATAATATGTTGATAGAGAATCGGATCTTCATTCTCAAGATGAAATAACTCTCTTTGTACATCCTTCATTTGATTCATTTCAGTGGAAGGGATGAGTAAGCTTGGAACAACAAGCTTCACTTTGCCAAATTTCTCAATCTGAATCTCTTTTTCATATTCCTGCTCTTGCAAGATATTGAGGAGCATCGTTTTAAGAAACGGATGACCTTCTTCGCTTTCAAGATATTGCTTTACTTCAGTTATGTATTGCCGAACATTTTTATGCGCCAATTCGGCTATCGCTAATACTAATTGATTAGGGTCTTTATTCGCCAACAAATTTGTGTTTTCGCTCTCTTCATCAGCATAATGACTTCGCTCATCTTGTTCCACTTTATTTTCAATCATCCGTTTGCAAAACGCCAACAATTTAGAAAAATGCTCCTGTTTTTCAAACGGTATATCCTTCTCATCCTGAAGAACCTCGATCGTTGTCATAATTTTTTCATATTCATGAAGCTGAACGAGGATCATTAAATAAAGATCAACCGTTTGAAAATACTCGCCAATTCCTTCTTTTAGCATATCTTCAGCGAGCTGTTTCGCTTTCTCAAAGACCCCTGCTTCATAATAGGCTAAAACCAAACCAACATAAATATCGCCATCCTCAGGTGCAAGGCTCTTCGCTTCTTCAAACCATCTCACTGCTTCTGTAAAATTTTTCTGCTGAAGTTGTTCTAAGCCTTTGTCTAAAAGCCGCTTTTCAAGGTCAGGAAATTGAATAACATTGCCTTTTATTCTCTTTCGCCCCTTTTTATTCATATAAAATACCCCTTCAAATTAGTTGAGGTAAGTTTAGCATGTTCTAAAACATGTCTGCAAGCGTGGAGTAAAGTAATTAATAATACACCATTTTCAATAAAAATGACAATTAATTGAGAAGCTTATGCACCTTAATTGTATACTACAAAGAAACCCTAAATTATTAAATATGCTGTTCTTTAATGTACTTTTATATTTATAACCATTCAACGGACGTTAGGAAACTCTAAAGCATGCAACCCTTTGAATAAAGAGCAATAGCTAATCATAATACATGACTAGCATATCCTTTCAATTAAAAAAACGACAAACCGAAAGCATAGACATAATCTTAGCTTCGATATTGTGGAGTGCTCCCATTTGTTGATTGCTATTAAAATTTAGTCTATCTATGAAGTTGATACATTACATCATTTATTAATCGTAGCTCAAGTACAATCAAGTAAATAAGGATTAGTTGTGTGTGCCCAACCATTTCTTACTCCCACAATAATTCTTTAAAATTCTATGAGCATGAATTCACTAACGTTTTAATCATTGCTGTAATCTTATAAATAAGCTTCTTTCGGATCATTACCAAGTTCTTCGATGGCAAGATAATCAAAACGAACGACTTGTTCTTTTCCTTGAGGACTACATGCGTATACTCCCGCTTGAATCGTTGCATTCTTGGAAATATGTAAATGGGCAATTCTTATTTGATTCCAAACCTCGCCATCCCATGAAAAATCAACATAGCAGTTTTGGTCAATTTTAGATATTCTATAGAAAATTTGAACATTTTTACAATCCACATATTGTGTCGACCAATCAGAGTATCCTCTATTTGTAACTACTGCTCCTAACTTACTTAAACCATCTGGTATATACTCTAAAGACGTTTTCACCCATGTATCTTCCGATAATCGTATCATAAGTCCCGCTTGGTCATACCTTGAACTTGGGGAAGCTTCAACTTTTGTTGTCATTCTAAAATTCTTTTTTGTTTTTGCATAGAGGAAATGTCCATTGTCTGCCTGAAAGCCATAATGTGTTCGTTGCCAATAATCCGTTCTTTCATCCGTTTCTAAAACAAGTTTAGATGAGCTAATTTCCCATTTTTTTGGCTCACAACGCCACTCTAATTTGTCATTTAATCTTTCTCCACCAAAATCCTCATATAGAATCAAACCTTTTTTCATGCCATAACCTCCTGTTAAGTTATTTCTTTCACTCTGACATAGACTCACTTGGCCCTTACTAGCTAAATTTATAGAACGCTATGACTACTTTTTACCATTATTATATTATTAAAATTATTTTTTTAAAATCTTACAAAAACAAAGTTTACGAAAACATTCTTCCTTTTTCCCAACCTAATATTCCTTTTTCTAATGGATAATTAGCGATTTCCCAACGTTGGGCATAAATCATTTCTCTCCAGCAGAGATTGTTAGTAAGTTTCAATTCTTTGTTTCATATAGAATTTATCGACACATAAAACATATAAGTTAAAAGAATTTATCACAATGATTCAAAATTGATTAAATTTTTACGATATCTGAATTGTTAACCTTATGATTAGCGGAGAGATCAGTTAGCCACTTTATTATTTTGTAAACATAAAAAAGAACGAGCATTTTAACTGCTCATTCTCTAAACACACTCAATATTTTATTTCTCGATTTAGTTCCGCATCTTCAAAAAGAGCATCGTAAACCATGCTAAAACCCTTCTTGAACATCATAAAAAAATTTTTTATTAAACATCGATTTATACACTTGATTCGTTTCAAATGCTAAACAAAGTGACAAAGTCTAACTTAGTTGTTCTCGGAGTCAAAATCCATTATTTTTATAGTGTGCTTGCCCGAAATTTAATAACTTATAAATTGTTCGCTTGTTCATAAGCTGAGATTTTGTCGTCTAGCTGGAGGGTAATTTCAATCTCATCCCAACCATTAACGAGCATCGTTTTCCAATAGTCTGAAATAGGAAAGGTTGCTTTAAAGCCTTCATGATTTGTCACTTTTTGTTCAACTAAATCAATATGAAGAATCATGGCCTTTTCCTTACCTTTTGCAATCAGAAGTTTCACTTCCTCTTCCTGTAGCACAATTGGCAGGATGCCATTTTTTAAACAGTTTTGCTTAAAAATATCTGCGAAAGATGGTGCAATCACGGCTTTAAATCCATAGTCAAGCAATGCCCACGGTGCATGCTCTCTCGAAGAGCCACAGCCAAAGTTTTCATTTGCAATTAAAATCGTAGCTCCTTGATTCTCCGGCTTGTTTAATACAAACTCTTCATTCGGAACTCCTTCCGCCTTATATCTCCAATCATAAAATAGAAACTTCCCAAAGCCTGTTTTCTCAATTCGTTTTAAAAATTGCTTCGGAATAATTTGATCAGTGTCCACATTGGCGCGGTCAAGCACTACAGCTTTCCCCCCAAGTTCTTGAAACCCAGTCATTCCCTCACCCTCCTTATAGCACTTCTACTTTGTTTAGATTACGAATGTCGACAAAATGACCATTTAACGCCGCTGCTGCTGCCATTTGTGGACTGACTAAATGCGTTCTGGCACCGGCACCTTGGCGCCCTTCAAAATTTCGATTTGAGGTTGATGCACAATGCTCACCACTTGGCACAACATCTGCATTCATGCTTAAGCACATACTACAGCCTGCATCGCGCCATTCAAAGCCTGCCTCTTCAAAAATCCGGTTTAACCCTTCCTCTTCAGCAGTCCTCTTCACAAATTGAGAGCCTGGCACCACTAGAGCACGAACCCCCGGATGAACTTGTTTTCCTTTTACCATTTCTGCAGCAGCTCGAATATCTTCTATTCGTGAATTTGTGCATGAACCGATAAACACATGTTGGATTTTAATATCTTGAATTTTTTGACCTTCCTTTAACCCCATATAAGCTAACGCTCTTGCCAGCGATTCTTTTTCCAATTCAGTAGCACACTCAGCTTCGGTTGGAATTGAACCATCTACTTTAGCTGTCATCGAAGGATTGGTTCCCCAGCTTACCATCGGGGCAATATCACTACCATCAATTTCAATGACTTTATCATATTCGGCGTCCTCATCTGAAGCAAGGGATTTCCAGTTCTCAACATATTGATCAAAAATCTCTCCCTTTGGCACATGCTTTCTTCCTCTTAAATAGGAAAAAGTCGTCTCATCTGGGCTCACCAAGCCAGCTCTTGCTCCACCTTCAATCGACATATTGCAGATCGTCATCCGTTCTTCCATCGACAAGTTCTTAATGACATCCCCACAATATTCAATTACATACCCTGTCCCAAACTTAATCCCATAGTTTGCTAGAACATATAGAATGACATCCTTGGCTGTGACGCCATTTGCTAAAACACCATTGATCTCTAGTTTCATTGTTTTTGGCTTTGATTGCCATAGCGTCTGCGTAGCCAATACATGCTCCACTTCACTAGTTCCAATTCCAAAGGCTAGCGCTCCAAACGCTCCGTGCGTAGAAGTATGGCTGTCTCCGCATACGATTGTTTTTCCCGGCTGAGTCAAACCTAATTCTGGACCGATAACATGAACGATCCCTTGCTCTGGACTGTCAATCCCAGCAAGTTCAATCCCAAATTCCCGACAATTCTTCTCCAATGTAGTCATTTGATTTAAAGCTACTTGATCATCTATTTGTTGGCGATTAATCGTTGGAACATTATGATCCATCGTCGCAAAGGTTTTATCCGGTCTACGCACTTTGCGATTTTTCATCCTTAAGCCAGAAAAGGCCTGTGGAGATGTTACTTCGTGCACAAGATGCAAATCGATATAAAGCAAATCCGGTTTTCCCGCTTCCTTATGGACTATATGACGTTCCCAAATCTTATCAACAATCGATTTTCCCATCTTATCCCTCCTACAAAAATATTTCTAAATTAGAGCTTTATAGATAAACACGACCGAAGAGGTCGTGTTCGTGTCATACTAGGCAAAATATAGAAAGACCTACTCATTAACCGTGTCACTTATACGTAGCAGCCCATAATGCTTTGAATCGTTTCATTATCAAGAATGGTCGCCTTAACCTCTTCCACCATTTCTGTCGTTGTCACAAGCTTTGTACCAACTGAAGCAATATCTTTAGTACGGTAACCACTTTTCAACACTTCGTCTACGGCAGTTTCAACTGCCTTCGCTTCATCCTCAAGCCCGAAGGATAGACGAAGCATCATGGCAACAGATAATATGGTAGCAAGTGGATTGGCAATATTTTGCCCTTCAATATCAGGTGCAGAGCCATGAATTGGTTCATATAAATATGGACCACCTTCAGAAATACTCGCCGATGGCAGCATTCCCAACGAGCCCGTTAAAACAGACGCTTCATCACTCAATATATCGCCAAACATGTTTTCCGTTACGACTACATCGAATTGCTTCGGATTACGAACCATCTGCATTGCTGCATTATCGACAAGCATATGTTCAACAATTACCTCAGGGTAATCTTTTGCTACCTCTTCAGCGACTTCTCTCCAAAGTCTGCTTGACTCCAATACATTGGCCTTATCTACAGATGTAACACGGCCTTTACGATTCTTCGCTAGCTCAAAGGCTAGCTTGATCACCCTTGTCATCTCTGACTTCTGATAAAACAACGTATCAACAACTACATCACGACCATCCTGCTTCATTCGTTCACTCGGTTTACCAAAATACAAACCACCCGTTAACTCTCGAACCATGAGCAAGTCAACGTCTTCAATCACTTCTCTTTTTAATGGTGAAGAATCAGCAAGGCTAGAATAATAGAGTGTCGGGCGTAAATTCGCATACAATTCTAACTCTTTACGAATCTTTAATAACCCTTTTTCCGGACGAAGATGGACAGGTAATTGATCCCATTTCGGACCCCCAACTGCTCCTAACAGGACTGCATCGCTTCCTTTGCAAAGCTCAATCGTTTCATCTGGTAATGGTGTTCCTAACTCATCTACAGAACCACCACCAATTTGTCCATAAGAGTAGGAGAATTGATGTCCAAATCTCTCTCCAACGGCACGAAGTATCTCTACGGCACCTCTCGTAACCTCTTTTCCAATCCCATCTCCCGGTAGTACTGCGATCCGTTTTTTCATCATTACCCCTCCATCCTTTCCTATTGATGTGAAAAATGTTATTTCGTCACCACTTCTTTTTTACGATTCTTATTAACAAATGGCATCATAGCACGAAGTTCTTCTCCGACTTTTTCAATAAGATGCTCTTTTTCACTAGCATTAATTGCGTTAAATACTGGACGATTCGCTTGATTCTCAAGAATCCATCCTTTCGCAAACTGACCGTCTTGAATATCCTTTAATACTGCCTTCATTTCTTTTTTCACTTCATCTGTTACGATTCGTGGACCTGTGACAAAATCACCCCATTGAGCTGTGTCTGAGATGGAATAACGCATTCCTGCCAATCCACCTTCATACATGAGGTCAACAATGAGCTTTAATTCATGAAGTGTTTCAAAATAAGCTAATTCCGGCTGATAGCCTGCTTCCACAAGTGTTTCAAAGCCGGCTTTTACCAACGCTGTTGTTCCTCCACATAGCACCGCCTGCTCTCCAAATAAATCTGTTTCCGTTTCTTCTTTAAACGTCGTTTCCAGCGCTCCTGCTCTTAATGCACCAATCGCTCTCGCATAGGCTAAAGCAAGCTCTTTCGCCTCTCCCGTCACATCCTGATAAATAGCAAACAACGCTGGAACACCTGCATCCTCTTCATATGTTCTTCTTACTAAATGTCCCGGGCCTTTTGGTGCTACTAAGAGGACATCGCAAGATTGCGGTGGTACAATTTGATGAAAATGAACGTTAAACCCGTGGGCAAACATTAATGCCTGATTTGTTAAGTTTGGTTCAATTTCTTCTTTATATACTTTTGGTTGCAATTCGTCTGGTAAAAGAATCATTACGACATCTGCTTGGGCAGTTGCTTCCGCTACCGTATATACTTCTAATCCGTCTTCTACGGCCTTATCCCAAGATTTACCTTTTCGAAGTCCAACCACTACATTTACTCCGCTATCGCGCATATTTAAAGCGTGGGCATGCCCTTGAGAACCATAGCCAATAACCGCTACTTTTTTTCCTTCTAAATAATTTGGATTTGCATCTCCGTTATAGTACATTTTTGCCATTTGTCCTCTTCCTTTCGAAAATAAATATTATTTTATTTATGTTTTATTTACGGAATCCCTTAGTTAAACGATAGAAATATTTTTCACCTGATTGCTTGAGCGTTGAGTGCCTCTTAAGAACGCTGTCGCTCCTGTTCTCGCGAGTTCTTTAATTCCATATGGCTTCATCAGCTCGATAAAAGCTTCGATTTTATCAGATTCTCCAGTAATTTGAATGACAAGAGTGTCTTTGCCAACATCGACAATTGATGCTCTGAATGGCTCTATTAACGCATTCATTTCACTTCTGTTGTTCGGGGTTGACAGTACTTTAATTAATGCCAATTCTCTTGCAACAATCGATTGTTCACTAATATCAGTGACTTTTAAAACATCAATTTGCTTATTTAATTGTTTCGTAATTTGTTCAATTACTTGATCGTTCTCAACATTGACGACACAAGTTATTCTCGATACATCTTCGATTTCTGAATGGCCCACTGTAATACTTTCGATATTGTAATTTCTTTTTGAAAAAAGATTGGTGATTCGATTCAGCACCCCCGGTCGATTATTTACAGTCAGCGTAATGATTCTTTTCATTTTTGCTTCACCCCTACCATTTCATTTATTCCTTTTCCCGGGGCGATCATAGGGTAGACATTTTCATTAGCATCAATGCGAAAATCCAATAGCACTGGTTCACGATTTTGAAGAACTTCAGCCAACACTTCCTCTGCCTTCGCTTCCGATTCAATGACATACCCTTTGATGTTGTATGCCTCAGCTAATTTCACAAAAGAAGGCTGCACCGGATTTTTACTATGGGAGTAACGCTCTTCGTAAAATAGTTCTTGCCATTGCCGAACCATACCTAAAGCAACATTATTGAGAATAACGATTTTAATCGGTAAATTCAGTTCACGAATAACGGCGAGCTCTTGCGTACACATTTGAAATCCACCATCTCCAAGAACTGCTAACACGGTGGCATCTTTATCTGCAAGTGCAGCACCAATGCTAGCCGGCAACCCAAATCCCATCGTGCCTAAACCACCTGAAGTAACCCAGCGATTCGCCTTTCCGAACCGATAGTATTGCGCAGCCCACATCTGATGCTGACCGACATCTGTTACGACAATGGCATCACCATTGGTTTTTTGATAGAGCATCTCTAACACTTTTTGAGGTTTAAGCGTATTGGCGTTATTTTCATAAACATAAGGATATTCGATTTTCCAGCCTGCTAATATTTTTAGCCATTCATGATGTGAAGGCGGCTTTCCTTCTTGAGCAATTAACTCGATTAAAGCTTCTTTCGCATCCGCTACAACGGGAATTTCCGTCGGAACATTCTTGCCGATTTCAGCCGGGTCAATATCAATATGCGCCACTGTGGCATTTGGAGCAAAATGTTTTAAGTTCCCTGTCAAACGATCGTCGAATCTGGCGCCAATATTGATAATAAGATCTGACTCGTATAATGCCATATTAGCCGTATAACAGCCGTGCATCCCGGCCATCCCTAAGGAAAGTTCATGTTCAGCAGGAAATCCTCCTAACCCTAGAAGAGTATGAACAACGGGAATATTTTGCTGTTCCGCATATTCTTTTAGTTGACAAGATGCCTTGCTATGGAGGACTCCGGCACCCGCTAAAATGACCGGTTTTTTCGCCCGACTGACAGCCTCTGTTAATTTGCGGATTTGCAAATAATTTGGTTTCAAAGTTGGCTGATAGCCTGGCAGATAGATTTCCTTCTCCTCCGGAACTTCTGTCACCGCTGTTGCAATGTCCTTCGGAATATCAATTAAAACGGGACCTGGTCTACCAGAAGTAGCAATATAAAATGCTTCCTTTATGATGTGCGGAATGTCCTCAATATTTCGAACTTGATAATTGTATTTTGTAATAGGCGTCGTGATCCCTAGAATATCAGCTTCCTGAAAAGCATCCGTTCCAATCACACCTGTTGCAACTTGACCTGTAAAGACAACAAGTGGAAGAGAATCGATCATAGCATCCGTTAATCCAGTAACAATATTGGTGGCGCCTGGTCCAGATGTTACAATGACGACACCCGGCTTCCCCGTAATTCGAGCATATCCTTCAGCAGCATGAATACCACCTTGTTCGTGCCTAGGTAATACATGAAGAATTTTAGAATCATAGATTTTGTCGTAAATTGGTAGTACTGCCCCACCTGGATATCCGAAAATGACTTCTACTTTTTCCTTTTCTAACGCTTGAAGCAAAAGCTCCGATCCGCTTAATGATTTGTTCTCAGCCTTAGTATTTGTTAAGGCGGTTTCCTGTAACATTCCTTGCCCTCCTCTTTCCTTAGCTATTTTTTCAAAAATCAAGGCGCTTTTCGCAGGCAATATTGCGACTTGCATAAACGATAGTTCACATCACAAGCGCCGTGCAAAACGATAATCAAGCTTTGAATTTTACAAGAAGTGCAAATGTTTATTTCTGAACATTTGCAAAAGCAGTTGCCAATTAAGAAAATTGACAATATAAAAAACCCTTCCACCCCTCGTAAGCCTAGTTAAATCTAGGCGAAAGGGATGAAAAGGCTTTGTAGCATTTCCACGGTACCACCCTTGTTCATGCTTTTTGGCATGCACTTATGGCTATAATCTAGCCGTTTTGATAACGAGTGTCGCCACTCGACTGTCCCTACTAGAAACTCTTTCAAGACAGCGCTCTGAGGTGAGTTCATTTTATGTTGTGACCACCGGTTCTCAGCATTTCCGGCTCTCTGTTGATCCACATAGCATAAAACTACTTATCCTCTTCGTCGCTTTTTCATATAAATTTTATCCCTAACTTACACGTGGTGTTGTTTCGCTATAAACCTTAACACCTTCCATGACAACCCGTTCTCTAAATTTCGCTAACAACCTGTTTGTATGTGCTCCAGGCGCACCATCGCCAATTACTCTGCCATCCACTTTCACGACCGCAATTACTTCTGCAGCTGTACCCGTAAGAAAGACTTCATCTGCTGTGTACACATCATGTCGTGTAAATGGTTCTTCTTTAACCTCATATCCAAGTTCCTTTGCGATATCAATAACAGCATTTCTAGTAATTCCATCAAGGGCACCCACATAGCCTGGAGGAGTTAAAAAGCTACCGTCTTTAAAAATAAAGACATTGTCAGCTGATCCTTCTGCGACATAGCCTTGGTCATTTAACATGAGCGCTTCACTCACATTCGCTAAATGTGCCTCAATTTTAACGAGAACATTGTTTAAATAGTTGAGTGACTTTACCTTTGGGCTTAATACATCAGGGCGATTTCTCCGTGTTGCCACGGTTATGATTTCGAGCCCTGTTTCATAAAGTTCCTTTGGAAAAATCGATAATGGCTCCACAATGACGATAACACTTGCTTTTGCACACTTATACGGGTCCAACCCAAGATCGCCAACTCCCCTTGAAATGACGACTCTTATATAAGCATCTTCAACCTTATTCTTTTCAACTGTATTCGCAATGATTTCTGTTAATTCATCCTCCGTATAAGGAATGGTCAGCAGAATCGACTTTGCAGAATTGTATAAGCGCTTCATATGCTCTTTCATCCTAAAAATATTGCCACTATATACTCGAATTCCTTCGAATACCCCATCCCCATAGAGGAAACCATGGTCATAAACAGATACCTTGGCATTTTCTTTCGTGACATATTGATCATTTAAAAAAATCCATTGTTCTGACACGAAACCACCTCTTCGCTTTAATATAAAACCGCTTTAAACGACTGAAATTTAATGTTAAAAAAAGATATATCTTAAGATTCAAAAAATTTTCAGCAGCCTACGTTTTTTAGCTAATTCATTTCTCCGTGAATATTTATTTGAGGACTATCTTACTCGCATTTTCTGCCTTCGTCAACAGTATTTTTGTGAATTGTGCGATTATTTATATTTATCTGTCTAATTGGATACGCTTACATTATTGATGCAACGATATTCCTAACTAAGAAAATTTTTATATTTTTTTGATAATTTAAATTGGAGCTTTTCGCTAAGAAAAGGGCATATTTTTATAATGTGATTATAATAGAAGAAAGTTGGATTTCATGTCAGAAAATCTAACATGAAAGAAAGCGCTTTAAAAAATACTGGGGTTTAATGAAATTGAATAAAAGTTATATTATTAGTTTTTAATATTTATCGATGTTGATTTTTGGCTCATTTTATCAACACAGTTTAGCAAAGTCTGAAAATAAAAAACGTTAAGTCACATGCAATGCGACTTAACGAATATGTACATAATTGGTGTGTATTAATGGCGTCCCAGGAGAGATTCGAACTCCCGACCGACGGCTTAGAAGGCCGTTGCTCTATCCAGCTGAGCTACTGGGACAAATCATATAATCATTATTTTTGTTCACTCGAAAAAATTCGTTCTCCATACCAAAAGCGTGGCTTCTTTTTTCAAGGACATTTTTTATTATATTGTGCTAATAATTAAAAGTCAACAGGAAAATTAAGTTTTTTTACGTTTTCTTTTGATGGAATGGGGGAAAACGCTCTCCCCCATAAGTTGTATAGCTCTAACTTTTCATATTTTAGCGTGCAAGCACGGATCTTTAATAATATATTAGCGATAATTTTGTTATAGCAGCGAAATTTGAAATTTACTGACGATATTACAATTATATTCGCAAATACTAGATAACACCCATTAACGCTCAAACAAAAAACTTTGACGCAAGTCCGTCATTTCTCCTGAATCATAGTCATACACATGAACATCAACTGTTGTACCTTGAATGTTCAGAATCACATAAGTTCTCTCTCTTCTTCCCCTCGGAAGCCGGAGACTGCCAGGATTAATAAATAACTTATTTCGCACCATTTCGGCTCCTAGGAGATGGGAGTGACCAAAACAAACTATATCCGCATTTACTTCTTCAGCACGATATTGGAGCTGTATGAGCGATGACTTTACAGAAAATAAATGGCCGTGTGCAACGAAAAAACGATATCCATCAAGTTCCTTTATTAGTTCTTTTTCAAAGTCATTGCCAAAGTCGCAATTTCCCCTTACTACATGAAAACCTTGAAGCTCCTTATCCTGCTTTGAGAGCTCAGAATCCCCACAGTGAATCATTAAGTCCATGTCTTTTTCATGCCTAGCTTTCAATTCAGTCAACTCGATTCGCTGACCGTGGCTATCACTAACGATTAACACTTTTGCCATATTCCCGCACCTTCTATATCATGCATTAAATTTCCCTGATTGGATGATTTCTTCTAATTTTTTCAGCGCATTGGCCCGATGGCTGATTTGATTTTTTTCTCTTGGTTCAAGCTCCGCCATCGCTTTTCCTAATTCATTAACAAAAAATATCGGATCATAGCCAAAGCCATTGACTCCTCTTCTAGTTCGCAAAATCACGCCTTCACAAGTGCCGTTTACTGTAAATGACTTGCCGTCTGGCTCTGCAACCGCTAAAGCGCAATAAAATCTCGCTGTCCTTTCCTCATCCTGAACTTCCTTTAGTTGCTCTAGTACTTTGTCAATATTCGCTTCATCATCTTTTGCCAAACCGGCGTAGCGTGCAGAATAAATGCCCGGCGCACCATTAAGGGCATCCACAACTAGACCGGAATCATCAGCAATGACCACCTGGCCAGTTCTTTCAGCGACTGCTTTTGCTTTTATTATGGCATTTTCTTCAAAGGTTTGGCCCGTTTCCTCTATATCTTCAATTTCATCAAAATCTAATAATGTTTTTACCTCATATCCGAGAGGCTGAAACATTCTTATAAATTCTAGCGCTTTGCCGTGATTTTTTGTCGCTATAATGATCGTTTTCATTTTGTTCCATTCTCCTCAATTTTTGCAGTTGCTTCCTCGCCAATTGCTGCTCTCTGGTGCTCAAATATTGCGCTTATTCCCTCTTGAGCAGCCTTTAACAATTGCTGTAATTGCTCATATGAAAAGGTGGATTCTTCTCCTGTACCTTGAACTTCAACAAATTCACCATTTCCCGTCATCACAACATTCATATCCACATTTGCATTAGAATCCTCTATGTAATTTAAATCTAAAACAACATTATCATCTTCAAGTATTCCAACGCTCGTCGCTGCTAAGAAATCCTTGATCGGGTATTTAGATAGCTTTTTTTCAAGATAGAGCTTATGTACCGCTTCTGTCATCGCAACGAAAGCACCCGTGATAGAAGCCGTTCTAGTCCCTCCATCCGCTTGGATAACATCGCAATCAATCCAGATCGTTCTCTCGCCAAGAGCATCTAAATCAACGACTGCCCTTAACGCCCTACCGATCAAACGTTGAATTTCCATTGTTCGCCCAGTTATCTTTCCTTTGGCGGCTTCTCGTATATTACGCTGTCCTGTAGCACGCGGTAGCATGGAGTATTCAGCAGTAACCCACCCTTTCCCTTGACCTCTCATAAAAGGTGGTACTTTTTCTTCAATACTGGCTGTACAAATTACTTTCGTCTTACCCACTGTAATTAGTACAGAACCTTCAGGATGCATCAAATAATCTGTATCAATCTCAATAGGGCGCATCTGGTACGGTTGTCTTTCATCTGCTCGCATACTCATTATCCTCCTTTTCCCAATTGTTCCCCTCAAAAAAGCATCGTAATGAAAGAAACAATAAAGAAGAGGTGGCTAGTAATCAAGCCACCTTCTTCTGCTGTCCTATCTATAGTATATCAAAAAAGAGTTTTTAAAAACTAATTGTGTTCACTTTTTCAGGTCTTGTCACAGGTTCTACAAGCTTTTCTCCATTTTCCTTTACGAGTTCGGCTTCTCCATCAACCATCACTTCCACACTTTCAATTCCTTCCTGCTCTGTTAAGGATAAGACAAGCATGTTTAAAACATGTTCAGAAATAATTTTTTCCTCAAAGCTCCCATAAATAGATTCATTGAAGTTTAATGTCACTTTCCCATCTTCAATTTTCGGTTCCTCAAGCAATTCGACATCAGGTGAAAAGTCATTGATTAATGTCGATGAGTAGCTCGGCCCTTTAACCAGTTCAGCGACAACACCTTCTACATTATTTTCCTCAACTCGACGCGTCACTGGTACGTAATAGTAAGAACCTTCTTCCCCTGCAACATAGTATACGGTGGCTGCTTTCGTATTGGTAATATCAACAACGTCTGTCGTATCAAGATTAATCCCATTTGCTCTGCTAACCGTTTTTCCAATTGGCGTACCAGCAACCGGCATTTCAGTCAGTTCATGACCATTTAATTTCAATTCAACATTCTCGACTGAGTCAAACTGGGTTACAGTCCATGTAACCGCCTCTAAAATCTTCAATTCATCCTCAGGTTTATAATTTTTGAATTCATTAGAAAAATCTACAACTGCAGTATCGCCTGTAATATCAACACTTACTTCCGTTTCAGCAGGCAATACAGCTGCAAAGCCATTCGGAAGCATATCCGTAACAGGGCCTCCTTCAACTAAATACTCAAGAGCTTGCTTTGCAACCGACTCTGTTTTCGGTAATGAAAAAGTCTGCGGTACTACATAGCCGTTTTTATCGAATAAATACAGTTCCGTCATCACACTACCTTCACTTGCCTCTTCTGTATTTTCCTCTCCTACCGCGCCCTCTATTACCTGGCCATCATCTGTGTATGTAACCGTTTGTGGTGGATCGATTTTCTCCTTTTCCTTCCCACCCAGCAAGCCACAGCCAGACAAGAGAACAGATAAAATAATCATTGATGTTAGTACAATTGTTCTTTTATTAATGGACATGCATATCCCTCCAAAGACAGTTTGTACTAACATATATACGAGCTTAATTATAAATTAGACCGTTTCGCAACAAAAAAATTGGACAATCAAGAATCATTTTGAATCATGGCCCGTCTACTGTTATTTTTTTATCAAACTTTCAGTCTAATTAATAGTTCAAGGTTAAAGCCCCTCTTACCGACCTCGGCCTAAATGATCGCACAAAACAAGTGTTAATACTAGTCTTCCACTAAAAACCTGTAATCGTACTCAATTTCTTTCCTATCGAAAATTTTCAGATAGGTTAAGAAAATTGAGCAACATTTTCACCTGTTCGTAATATGAAAAAGACTATCAAGAAAACTCAAAGCATTAATCATTTACTGATACTTTTTAGCGACAAAGAATTCGACTAAAGGTAGTAAAATCAAAGCTAAACCTAATATTGCTAACAAAAAGACATTAATTGAACCATTTACAATTTCATCAGCTGCTACCGCAATCAAAATCAAGAATAATAGAATGAAATAGCTAATTTTTGAGCTTTTTTCTGTAATCCGTTGACCAAGTTCCTCCTCAATTAAGATTCCGTCTTTCTCTTCCTTATTTCCCCATGTGATTGTTGATAAAAACATCATTAACAACGTGCCAATTACGATAACCTCTTGAAAACCAACTACTTCTCCTACAGTAATATTAAAAATTGTGTAACCTATCACAATTAGAATAGCTGTACCAATTACTACAGCACCTATTTTTCGTGTCTTCATTAACTTTCCTCCTCGTCACAAAATAAATGATCGACTGTCATCTCCAAAGTTTTCGCAAGTTTAAAAGCTAATTGTAAACTGGGGTCATATTTGTTATTTTCAATCGCATTAATTGTTTGCCTACTCACATTACATAAATCAGCTAACTTCCCTTGGGAAATGCCTTTCTTTTCTCGGCATTCTTTTATTCTATTTTTCATATGAACAGCACCTTCAAATTAAGTGATGTAAAAGATATTTTACAGCAACATTATAAAATAAGACGAAAGAGGATGTCAAAGATCTTTTACAGATGTTCTCCCTTTAAATATTTATGTATGATTTGATTCTATTGATTTTGGCTTAATTCGTAAGAAGCTTTGATCTTTCATGTTTTTTTAGCTATATCAAAAAAATAGCTCTGACTCGAGGAAAACTTGTTCTTCGATTCAGAGCTAACATGAACTAAAAATTTCTGACATAGTAAAAAGCCCCATTACAGGAGGCTTTCAGTCTTACTTTCAATTTTGATCGTTTGCACATGAAGGATACTTTTCCCTAACCATTGGCATGCTATTTTAGAAAAAATGCTGCTTGATCCAGTCGTATAATACTCATGAGCAGGAACAGTGCTATTAGTTGTTAAAAGTCCTTTATAATAAAGAATGCTGCTTACCTCTCTTGCTGTTTCTTCACCAGAGCTTATGACTTTCACACGATTCCCCATTATCGCTTTAATAATTGGTTCTAGTAAGGGATAATGAGTGCAGCCAAGAATAAGTGTATCAAGCCCCTGATTCTTTAACGGAGCAAGTGTTTCTGCCACTACCCTTCTGGCAACCGGCCCATCGTATTCTCCGCTTTCTACTAATGGAACAAATTTGGGGCAGGCTAATCCACTGACTAAAACAGACCCGTTGATAGACTTTAAAGCTGTTTCATAAGCTCTGCTCTTTATCGTTCCTTCTGTGCCAATGACGCCAATTTTATAGTTCTCTGTCACCTTTAATGCAGAAATTGCTCCTGGATAAATAACACCGAGCACAGGAATTGATAATGTCTGTCTAATTTCTTCCAAAGCAACAGCCGTTGCTGTGTTACAAGCAATGACAAGCATTTTTATATTTTTTCCTAATAAAAAATTGGTCAACTGCCATGTAAATTTCTTCACTTCTTCACCTGTCCGTGGACCATATGGACAGCGGGCTGTATCACCGAGATAAAGTATTTTTTCATGCGGTAATTGGCGCATAATTTCTTTCGCAACTGTTAATCCGCCAATACCAGAATCAATAACTCCAATTGGTTGTTCCAAATAACTCGCCTCATTCTCGCATATCTTGATGTAATCGCATTAAGTTATCTTTAAGCGCAATAACCTCTTCCGCAGAAAAGTTTCGCAATACCTCTTGAAGGTATGCTTGACGTTTTTTGATCACTTCATCAATAATTCTTTCGCCTTCCTCTAAAAGGTGTATTCGCACCACTCTTCGATCATTCGGATCTTTCACACGCTTGACAAGCTCATTTTTTTCCATCCGATCAACCAAATCGGTTGTCGTGCTGAATGCTAAATACATTTTATTCGATAATTCCCCGATTGTCATGTCTCCTTCTTCAAAAAGCCATTGCAACGCGACAAACTGCGGTGGAGTAATCGTATAGTTACTCAAGATCTCTCTACCTTTTTGTTTAATAATTCCAGCTATGTACCGCAAGTCTTTTTCAATTTCTGCCACAATATCTAAGCCGGTTTTGTCTTGTATTTCCTCACGCTCCATCATTCCACAACTCCCTACTTTTAAAATACTACACAAGTTTTATTTCCATATTTAAAATCAAATGTGTAATGATTGATTAAACCCGTTCAAACATGTTTTTTCTTTTATTTTCTACTTTTTTCACATAAATTTCAAGAAAAATTCGCAGCGAGAATGTCGAGGAATGTCGATTTGATCATTGTTCACTAAACCAAAGCGGTTGTTAAAATCGGTTTTTGACTACCCGATTTTACGAGTAAACCGGCTTCCAAAAATGGATAGCCGGTTTGCATTTAAAGTTCTAGCTCTCCCATTCGAAGGAGTTCTACAACTGCTTGTGAACGCCCCTTAACACCGAGTTTTTGCATGGCATTCGAAATATGATTCCGAACCGTTTTTTCGCTGATAAACAGTTCACTAGCGATTTCTTTCGTTGTTTTATCTTGTACTAATAGCTCGAATACTTCTCTTTCACGTTTGGTGAGTAATGGCTTGTGAGTATATTCATTCTCCTTCAAGTATTGTAACCCTCCTTGCCTTCGCCAGCTATGAACAGCGGGATGGGTATATATTTAGTCACCATATCATATGTGAAGGGAACTATCTGAGTGACAACAATCCTTTAAAGGAGTTTTATATTTTAAAAAAAATGTGCGGATGCGGAGTTATTGAATCGTTTCGCACTCCAACATTGCTGCCTTCACTTCACTTGACCAAGGAATACTTTTACCCGTTTTCTTAGAGACTTGAACAATCGTTCCTCTTCCAACAAAACAAATCTCTTCGTTTTCTCTTTTTCCCATATAGTGAATATCAACTGAAGAAGTTCCAACACTATGAGCCCTAACATATATCCGTAGCTGTTCATCAAAGTACACTTGTTTGAGGAAATCACATTGCAGATCGGCGACAACAATCATCGCCTCACTTTTTCCATCAAGCCAATCTGTCATCATGCCCTTGCTTTTAAAATATTCAATTCTTGCTTCTTCATAATATGTAAAAGGAATAGTATTGTTCAAATGTCCAAACATATCAGTTTCAGAAAATCGCACTTTCACTGGATAATAAAAATGGAAGCGATGTTCCCAAGTTGCAAAATCCTCGATATAGCTTATTCTACTCATCTTATCTTTCCTTTCGCTGAAAATGAATGATTATTCATTCATTATACTGTAAGATAGAAATTTTGAAAATATTTAAGCTCAAGACAGTGAGTTTTTACGTACTATCGAATAGGAAAAATAGCAATGAATAACGCAATGGAGAGTGTTCCAAACATATGGAACACCCTCTTTTACAAATTATACTTGATCGCTTCCAAAGAAGTTTTTAAATGACTGCAATGTAGTATCTCTGTTTAATGCAGCAATCGATGTTGTAAGTGGAATTCCCTTAGGACAAGACTGAACACAGTTTTGCGAATTCCCACAGTTTGTAAGGCCACCATCTTCCATAATGGCATTTAAACGTTCCGCCTTATTCATTTCACCAGTTGGGTGAGCATTAAACAGACGCACTTGTGAAAGTGGTGCAGGACCAATGAAATTCGATTTGCTGTTCACATTAGGACAAGCTTCGAGACATACTCCGCAGGTCATACATTTTGATAATTCATATGCCCATTGACGCTTTACCTCAGGCATACGCGGTCCTGGTCCCAAGTCGTATGTCCCATCGATTGGAATCCATGCCTTAACTTTTTTCAAGGAGTCAAACATTCTACTTCTATCTACTTGTAAATCACGAACGACCGGGAAAGTACGCATTGGTTCAAGCCTAATCGGTTGTTCCAATTGGTCAACGATCGCGGAGCAAGACTGTCGAGGCTTACCGTTGATAATCATTGAACATGCTCCACAAACCTCTTCTAAACAGTTCATATCCCAAGTTATCGGAGAAGTTTCTTTTCCTTCCGCATTTACAGGATTACGTCTGATTTCCATCAGTGCAGAAATCACGTTCATGTTAGGACGATACGGTACATGAAATTCTTCCTGATATGGTTCAGAATCAGGAGAATCCTGTCTAGAGATTATGAAATGGACGGTGCTGTTTTCTGCCATCTCTTATTTCTCCTCCTTTTTCTTAGAGTAATCGCGCTTACGAGGTGCGATAAGGGAAGTATCAACTTCTTCATAGTGAAACTCAGGCGCAGATTTTGCATCAACAAATTTTGCCATTGTTGTTTTTAAGAAATCTTCATCATTTCTCTCTGGAAATTCCGGCTTGTAATGAGCTCCACGGCTTTCGTTGCGGTTATAAGCACCGAGCGTAATAACACGTGCTAGTTGAAGCATATTTTGCAATTGACGAGTAAAAGTTGCTCCCTGATTACTCCATTTTGCCGTGTCATTAATATTAATATTTTCAAAACGCTCTAACAGCTCTTGAATCTTCTCATCTGTTTTTAACAGTTTATCATTGTAGCGAACAACCGTTACATTATCTGTCATCCATTCGCCAAGCTCTTTATGGAGAACATATGCATTTTCTGTTCCGTTCATAGACATAATTTGATTCCATTTTTCTTCTTCTTGTTGAACATAGCCTTCAAATAGAGAAGAAGAAAGAGAATCAGCACTCTTTTCAAGTCCGTTAATATACTTCACTGCATTTGGACCCGCTACCATTCCACCATAAATAGCGGACAGCAAAGAGTTAGCCCCTAAACGATTCGCTCCGTGCTGTGAATAATCACACTCACCAGCAGCGAATAATCCAGGAATATTCGTCATTTGATCATAATCAACCCATAAACCACCCATAGAATAATGGACGGCAGGGAAGATTTTCATTGGTAATTTCCGAGGGTCCTCACCGGTAAATTTCTCATAAATTTCAATAATTCCACCGAGCTTAATGTCAAGCTCCTTAGGATCTTTATGAGATAGATCGAGGTATACCATGTTCTCGCCATTAATTCCTAATTTCTGATTCACGCAAACATCGAAAATTTCACGGGTTGCGATATCACGAGGTACAAGGTTTCCGTAAGCAGGATACTTCTCCTCTAAGAAATACCATGGTTTTCCATCTTTATATGTCCAAACTCGACCACCTTCACCACGAGCAGACTCACTCATCAGGCGGAGCTTATCATCTCCTGGAATCGCAGTAGGGTGGATTTGGATGAATTCACCGTTTGCATAATATACTCCCTGCTGATAAGCAACGGCCGCAGCAGAGCCTGTGTTAATAACTGAATTGGTCGATTTACCGAAAATAATTCCAGGACCACCTGTTGCTAAAATCACTGCGTCTGCAGGGAAAGATTTAATTTCCATTGAAGTCAGGTTTTGAGCAACGATTCCACGACAAATTCCTTCATCATCGATAATCGTCCCTAAAAATTCCCAGCCTTCAAATTTATTTACTAAACCAGCAACCTCATGGCGACGAACTTGTTCATCCAATGCATAGAGTAGCTGTTGTCCTGTCGTTGCCCCAGCGAAAGCTGTACGGTGATGCTGTGTCCCTCCAAAGCGACGGAAATCAAGCAATCCTTCAGATGTTCGATTAAACATAACACCCATACGATCAAATAAATGAATAATGCCAGGTGCTGCCTCACACATTGCTTTTACTGGCGCCTGATTTGCTAAAAAATCACCGCCATAAATCGTATCATCAAAGTGAATCCAGGGAGAATCCCCTTCCCCTTTTGTATTTACAGCTCCATTAATACCGCCTTGGGCACAAACAGAGTGAGAACGTTTTACCGGCACCAATGAAAATAACTCCACAGGTGTTCCATTTTCTGCTGCTTTAACTGTTGCCATTAAGCCGGCTAGTCCTCCACCGACTACAATAATCTTACCTTTACCCATGCGTTTTCACTCCTTTATTTCCTCTTGCTACATGTCTACTAATCTATTAAACGAATGCGAATATTGCGCGAATTCCTACAATTGAAAGGGCGATGAAAATACCGATTGTGACATATGTTGAAATAAGTTGTGATCTCGGTGTCACTGTAATCCCCCAACTTACAGCAAAAGACCATAGTCCATTGGCAAAGTGAAAAGTAGTTGAAACTACCCCAATTATGTAGAACCACAGCATAAATGGATTCGATAAAATATTCTCCATCATATTGAAATTGACTTCAGCTCCAAAAGCAGCCGCCATTCTTGTTTCCCAAACATGCCACACAACAAAGATTAACGTGACAATTCCGGTGAAACGTTGAAGAACAAACATCCAATTCCGGAAAAAATTATATCTACTTGCATTATTTTTTGCTGTAAAAGCAATGTAAATGCCATAGATAGCATGGAACAATAACGGTAGGAAAATAACAAAAATTTCAAGAACATAACGGAATGGCAATGATTCCATAAAGTGTGCTGCTTTATTGAAGGAATCTGCTCCCTTTGTAGCAAAATGATTCACCACAAGATGTTGGATAAGAAACAGTCCAACTGGAATAACCCCTAGCAATGAATGCAATCTGCGATAAAAAAACTCTCGATTACCCGCCATAAATTTACCCCCCTTTAAATTTTGAAAGCTCTAGCGGTCACTTCTCCCTATTCCCCTTAAAGAGAATATGTATCAGCTAAATTGAAAAAATGTCGAATAATTTTTTACAATTATGTGACAAGTCCATTTTACTCTCTCGCTCTAAGACCGTCAAGAAAACGTATACACAAAATACCCTTTAAAAACAAAATCTTTCGACTATATAAACAAAAGATCTCCGCATTTGCACCACTTTTTTTCGATATATTAGAATAACAAAATTTACTAATACACGGATGATTGTTTTTTTATATTTCGTGCGTAAAACAGGCAAAAATGTATATAATAGAATCATAGAAAGAGGGGAGAGCATTGACTGAAATGATTACTTCTGAAAATACACATCCATCAGAACACACAAATGTTCCAGCATTTGGGTATGAACTGATACGAGAAATTTTAATCCCAAGTCTTCTCGGAAAAGAAACATCTGCCATTCTTTATTGGGCCGGAAAAGATTTGGCGCGTAAATACCCACTAAATAGTTTCGATGAAATGATCGATTTCTTCGAAAAAGCTGGATGGGGATACTTAACCATTAAAGATGAGTCAAAAAACGAACTTCAAGTAGAATTAACAAGCCCTTTAATCTCCGAAAGACTGCGAAAAAAAGAAATCTCTACCTTTCAACTGGAAGCAGGATTTTTAGCTCAACAAGTTGAAGCTCAAAAAAATGTCGTAGCTGAAGCATATGAACATCCAAAGAGACGAGCTAAAAAAGTCGTGTTCACGATAAAGTGGGACAATAAAGATACGATCGAATAGCGTACCTCTATTCATCGATAATCCTTTGTGCATAAATGGAGCCAAAAAGCATGTTTAGTGCTTTTTGGCTTTTTTCTTTTATGATTTCACTGCTGTACCTGCTAATTCAAAAGCGTGATGTAATGAATCTACAGCACGGATCATATTTCCCTCTTCTACAACCGTTGAAACCTTTATTTCAGATGTGCTGACCATCTTTACCTCGATTGACTCATTTGCTAGCACTTCAAACATTTTTGCAGCAACACCTGGATTTGAAACCATACCTGAACCAACAATTGATACTTTTGCTAAATCTGATTCGAATTGTACAGTCTCATATTTAAGACTTTCCTTATTGTCCGCTAAAACCTGCAGCGTATCCTTCAAATCCTCTGAATGAATAGAAAATGATAAATCCGTTGTATTTTTATTCGTTGTGCTTTGGATAATAATATCAACATTAAGATGGTTATTCGCCAATGTCGTAAAAATCGTTGATAAGCTTGATAATGTATTGGATAAACCTAATACGGTAACCTTTGTAATTTTATCTTCAAAGGCAATCCCCCGTACTACTAAATTTTGCTCCATTTTTCCTTCCTCCTCGATGATTGTTCCTGATTCCCTTTCCATACTGGAGCGTACTTCTAAAGGAACATGATAATTTTTAGCAAACTCAACCGCTCTCGGATGCAAAACTCCAGCACCTAAATTAGCAAGCTCTAACATCTCATCATAAGAGATCGAGAGTAATTTTCGAGCTGCTTTTACATAGCGAGGATCAGTCGTAAAAACCCCTGTTACATCCGTATAAATATCACATTTATCCGCTTTTAATGCTGCCGCTAGAGCAACCGCTGTCGTATCAGACCCTCCCCGACCTAATGTAGCAATTTCTCCATCGGCCGTAGCCCCTTGGAAGCCAGCGACAATGACGATTTTTCCTTTTTCAAGTTCAGCTTGTACACGAGTGCTATCAATTTTTAGAACACGTGCATTCCCAAATACTGGTTCTGTTTCAATTCCTGCTTGCCAGCCTGTAAATGCAATCGCATCATAGCCTTTATGTTGTAATGCCATCGCTAACAAGGAAATCGTGATTTGTTCCCCAGTCGTTAAAAGCATATCCATTTCCCTTTTGCTTGGACTAGAAGTAACCTCCCCTGCAAGTGACACAAGTTGATCTGTTGTTTTGCCCATTGCAGAGACTACTACGACAACATCATTGCCACGATTCTTTTCTTCAATGACTCTTTCTGCTACATTGAGAATTCTTTCTGAATTTCCTACAGACGTTCCCCCGAACTTTTGTACGATTAATCCCATGCCATTCCCTTCTTTCTTCCTAAGTGTGTCCCTCATAGTTGAACAGGCAATAAAAAAAGCAGTGAGAAATTATCTCACTGCTGCGCTGTAACAACGTAAAAAACTAAAGTATTACGTCTTCGCAAAGTAAGATAGCTCTCCAAGACAAACATGTCTTGACAATTCTGCACCTATTTGGTCACAGAACCAGCAAAAAAAGGAATGAGCCTTTCTTCACTTCGGCGGTCCACCCCTTTCAAGACTTTTCTTCGAAACTCATCTTTCTCCAAGTCCTTACTCTTTGCGTCCGCACCTCTACCTTCACTTTATTAATTCGGCCTTTTCCTTCTTTTAGATTATTATTGGCTTAATCGCCAAATTTCCTCTAAAAATAGAAAAGTACCGTACAAATAAATCTGTATCACTGAACTACGTAATGGTTGCAAATGCCGATTTTGAACATTCACAAAGAATCATTAGCGCTCAGTCATTAATAAGTGATAGCGATATAAAATTGTCCTAATTATAGCACAGCCATTTTATGAAAACAACGTCATTCCTGTAGTTTTTTATATAGGCTCTCTGCGATCTTCGCTGGAATTCCCAATTCTCTAAACTGTTCAAGTGTTGCTTCTTTCATTTTTTTCACAGAGCCAAAATGCTTCAATAACTGCTTTTTTCGCTTTTCTCCAATTCCAGGTATGTCGTCTAAAATGGATTGGAAAGCAGTTTTTCCCCGTAATTGACGATGGAAGGTAATCGCAAACCGATGTACTTCATCCTGAATTCTTTGCAGCAAATAAAACTCTTGACTGTTTCTTGCCAATGGAATGATTTCAAGCGGGTTGCCATATAGAAGCTGTGACGTCCGATGCTTGTCGTCCTTTACTAAACCTGACAGAGGGATATCTAATCCCAGCTCATTTTCAAGCACATCACGAACTGCTTCTACATGCCCTTTTCCACCATCAATAATAATTAAATCTGGTAGCGGTAAATGTTCCTTTAAAACTCTCGAATACCGCCTTCTAACCACTTCCCTCATTGATTCATAATCATCAGGACCTTTGACTGATTTAATCTTATACTTGCGATACTCCCGTTTTGCCGGTTTTCCGTCAATAAAAACAACAAGTGCTGATACTGGATCTGTCCCTTGTATATTTGAATTATCAAAAGCTTCAATACGCCGTGGAATCGAAATGCCCAGTTCGTTGCCTAATTGTTCAATAGCTTTAATCGTTCGCTGTTCATCCCGTTCCACAAGAGAGAACTTTTCCTTTAACGCAATCGTTGCATTCTTTGCAGCTAGCTTAACAAGATCCTTTTTTTGACCGCGTTTTGGCTTTGTTATCTTTACGTTTAAGAGCTTTTCCGCGAGATCCTCATCGACCTTTTCTGGCAAAAGGATTTCTTTCGGTTTAAAATGACTTGCCTCGTCATAGAAACGACCAAGATAGGTTAGAAATTCCTCTTCCGGTTCATTATAAAAAGGAAACAGTGAAACATCCCGTTCAATTAGCTTCCCCTGTCTGATAAAAAAGACTTGGACGCACATCCAGCCTTTGTCTACTGCATAACCAAATACATCTCGATCAGTAAAATCTGTTGACGTCATTTTTTGCTTTTCCATTGTCGACTCAATATGCGCAATCTGATCACGAAATTCCTTCGCTCGTTCAAAATCAAGCTCTTCAGAAGCCTTTAGCATTTTTTCCGTTAATTCTTTTTTGATTTCTTGATAGCCACCATTTAAAAATCTCGTAATTTCTTCAACCATTTCACGGTATGTCGATTCCGGCACCTCATTGATGCATGGTGCTAGGCACTGACCTAAATGATAGTATAAACAAACGCGATCAGGGAGAGTTGCACATTTGCGAAGAGGATAAATACGATCGAGTAATTTCTTCGTTTCATTTGCAGCCCCGACATTAGGGTAAGGGCCAAAATACTTCCCTTTGTCCCTTTTCACCTTTCTCGTTGTAATTAAGCGGGGGTGGCGCTCTGCTGTAAGTTTAATGAATGGATATGTCTTATCATCCTTTAACATCACATTATATTTAGGGTCATATTTTTTAATTAAGTTTAGTTCAAGCAAGAGTGCTTCCATATTAGACGAGGTTACAATATACTCAAAATCCTCGATTTCGTTAACGAGCACTTGCGTTTTTCCATTATGAGAGCCGGTAAAATAAGATCGCACCCTATTCTTGAGAACCTTCGCTTTCCCAACATAGATAATCGTTCCTTGCCGATCCTTCATAAGATAGCATCCCGGCTGGTCTGGGAGAAAAGCTAATTTATTTTTTAAATTGTCGTTCATCATTAATCTCATCCCAACTTTGCAATTCTTGAGATAAATATATCATAACTAGCACCAAAGTGCTTATTGTATAGTAAGCATAAAAACACAGGGGGCGTATCTGTGCAGCAATAAAGTCCGTTTTGTTCCCGTGGGGGATAAAGCTTCCTTCTATCTTTAGGAAAGGCAACCTACCATGCCACAACCCCAAGTGAACTTAGCAAAAGATAAAATTGATTGTCTAAAAAAAGATGCACTCATTTAAAGAATGAGCCTCAACAAACAAAAGCAACAAAAAAGCTCCCGACATTGTCTGCCGGAAGCCTTTTATTCTTATAAGTGTGAGTTTAAACGCTCAGCTAAAGCTTCTTTTGGCTGGAAGCCCACTACTTTGTCTACAACTTCCCCATCTTTGAATACCAATAATGTAGGAATGCTCATCACACCAAATTTAGCTGCTGTTTCTTGATTATCGTCGACATCAAGCTTAACGATTTTCAACTTCTCTCCAAGCTCAGAATCTAACTCCTCAAGAACAGGAGCAATCATTTTACAAGGACCACACCAAGGTGCCCAAAAATCAGCAAGTACTACACCAGAGCTTGTTTCAGTATCAAAATTTTGGTCAGTTACATTTGTAATTGCCATTATATATTTACCTCCTAAAATGAACTGGCTATGAATTCGATCACATGCCCAACTTCATAGCTATTTACTGTAAAACGATACTAACGACAGTATATCACCGTTTATGCTATGATGCGAATAATTTGTTCGAAAGTAATTTTCCCATAAATCTCGCATCTATTCATGCTGTCCTTCACATCGACCTATATAAATGAAACGAGCGGCTTCATGCACCGCTCGTTTCATTATTTAGGCATTCACTTTCAATTTCTTAAATTCTTCTGTCAGCATTGGAACAACTTCGAACAAGTCCCCAACAATACCATAATCAGCAACATTAAAGATATTTGCTTCTGGATCCTTATTAATCGCCACAATGACTTTTGAATTGGACATGCCGGCTAAATGTTGAATCGCTCCAGAAATTCCACAAGCGATATAAAGGTCAGGTGTTACAACTTTACCCGTTTGGCCAATTTGCAATGAATAGTCGCAATACTCAGCGTCACATGCACCTCGAGATGCGCCAACAGCTCCACCAAGTACATTTGCAAGCTCTTTTAGCGGTTCAAATCCTTCTTCACTTTTAACTCCACGGCCTCCAGCAACAACCACTTTTGCTTCCGAAAGGTCTACCCCTTCAGTCGCTTTTCTAACGACCTCTTTAATAATGGTTCGCAAATCTTTAATGTCAACCGCTAGAGTAGAAACTTCTCCTGTTCTCGATTCATCCTTCTCTATCGGAGCAATATTATTCGGACGAATGGTTGCAAATATCAAACCATCTGTCACAATTTTCTTTTCAAAGGCCTTTCCTGAATAAATTGGACGAGTAAAGACAATATTTCCACCCGTTACTTCAATGCTTGTAACATCCGAAATTAATCCTGAATGAAGTTTGCTCGCAATTTTCGGTGAAAGGTCCTTCCCTAATGATGTATGACCGATAATAAGCCCTTGAGGCTGCTCTTCTTCTATAACAGCTAATAACCCTTGAGCATATCCATCTGATGTATAATGGGCCAATTTTTCATTTTCAACGACAACAACTTTGTCCGCACCATTTTTTATTAATTCTTCAGCTAGAGGCTGAACTGAATCCCCCAGTAAAACACCGACTACTTCGCCGCCTTCAGCGACTGTCTTGGCCGCGGAAATTGCTTCATGCGATACGTTACGCAATTGTCCGTCACGGACTTCACCTAACACTAAAACTTTTCTAGCCATTTCGATTCCTCCTGTGTAATAGATTCAGAGATTAACAACGTCATATTTTTTCAAGGTCTTTATTTATTCGGACACGTTCATTAAATTCAAACTACTTTTGCTTCATTGTGAAGGAGATCCACTAATTCTTTCACTTGGGCAGAAAGATCCCCTTCTAGAACTCTCCCTGCTTCTTTCTCGGCTGGTAAGAAAATTTCAATCGTTTTCGTCTTCGCTTCAACGTCGTCCTCTTCCAAATCAAGATCATCCAATTCAAGCTCGTCTAATGGTTTCTTCTTCGCCTTCATAATCCCTGGCAAAGATGGGTAGCGTGGTTCATTTAAGCCTTGTTGAGCTGTGACAAGTAAAGGCAAGCTTGTTTGAATAACCTCTGAATCACCTTCTACATCCCGAACAATGGTCACTTCCGAACCATCTATTTCTAATTTTGTAATAGTCGTCACATATGGAATTTGAAGAAGTTCTGCAACACGCGGTCCAACCTGACCAGAACCACCATCGATCGCCACATTTCCGCCGATGATTAAATCGGGCTCTTTATCACTTAAATATTCCGCAAGAATTTTTGCTGTTGTATATTGATCACTATCTTCAAGATCGTCTTCTATATTGATCAATACTGCCTTATCTGCTCCCATTGCTAATGCAGTCCTCAATTGCTTTTCAGCTTCTTCGTTTCCAACCGTAACAACTGTCACTTCTCCACCTTTTGAATCACGAATCTGAATGGCTTCTTCTATTGCATACTCATCATAAGGATTGATGATGAATTCCGCTCCATCCTCATTAATTTTGCCACCAGCAATGGAAATCTTCTCTTCCGTATCGAACGTTCTCTTCATTAATACAAAGATGTTCATGATTTTCCCTCCTAATATTATTCCAGATAGATGACTCGGTCTAAGTCTTTTTTTCCTATGTTAAAGAGACTTGGAATACAAGCTCTTAAACGCAACACGAATTGTTAACGCTCTCAAATTATAGAATAGAAAATGTTTTCAAAAAATTCATCGTAAAATAAAATGAGTTATTTCCCTTTAAATACAGGCTTCCTTTTTTCAAGGAAGGCAGCAATTCCTTCTTTTGCATCTTCTGAGTGGAATACTTCACCAAACAATTCAGCTTCTCTTTTTACCCCTTGATAAAATTCCTTTGTTTTCGAATAATTCAACAGTTCAATTGTTGCTTTCAAAGACAATGGACTTTTCTTCGCGATTTTCTCGGCCATTGCCTGCGCCTTTTCCAACAGTTCTTCTTCGCGATAAGCATGATTTGCTAGACCATATTGGACTGCTTCTATACCTGTAATTGGATCACTTGTAAACATCATTTCAGCAGCCATCGCTGCTCCTACATAGCGAGTCAAACGTTGAGAACCTGCAAACCCTGGAATAATTCCTAACTGTAATTCTGGTAACCCTAATTTTGCCGTTTCAGACACAAGCCGGAAATGACAGGCCATAGCTAATTCTAACCCACCACCAAGGGCTGCACCATGAATGGCGGCGATAATCGGTTTCGGAAAATTCTCCATTCGTTCAAATAGTTCCTGACCATTTGTTCCTAGCTTTGCAAATTCTTCTCCAGACTGGACCGATGTAAATTCCTTTATATCCGCTCCAGCAGAGAAAAACCTTCCTTCACCATGAATCAAAATAACCCGAATCTCTTCGTTTGGCTCTAATTCATTTAATACCTCGGCTAGTTCCTTAATGACTCCTGACGACAAAGCATTGGCAGGTGGACGATTTAGTTTAATCGTCGCGACATTTTGCTCATTTGACCAGCTTAAATAGCTCATTTACCTTCCCCCTTATGTTTTGCCATTATTGCTCCCCACGACAACCATTCAGAAGCAGCTTGTGAACCGGCGCTGCGAGCGCTTGTAAATCATATTTCAAATCATTCATCACCCATGTTGTCGCTGTTTCATCCATCGTTCCGAAAATCATTTGCCGGGCTAGCCTTAAATTTAAGTCCGCAGCAAACTCTCCATTTTCCTTACCCTCCATTAAGATTTTGTCGATAACTTTTAAATACCCCTTTAATACTTGGTTAATGCGCAGACGAAGCTCCTTATTAGATTGCCGTAATTCTAACTGTGTGACAATGGCTAAATGGCGATCCTTGGAAAGAATCTTAAAATGCGTTTCAACCATCATTAATAATTTCTCTGCTGCTGTTTCTTTTCCTGCAATTTGCTCTTCAATTTTTTCTACAAAGCTTCCCATTTTTTCTTGAAAGAGAGAGATGAGAATATCCTCTTTATTTTTAAAATATAAATAGATCGTACCATCTGCTACCCCTGCCTGCTTCGCAATTTTGGACACTTGGGCCTGATGATAGCCATTCTCAGCAATTACGATGACAGCAGCATCTATAATTTGTTTGTATTTTGGTTTATTCTTTTTCAACGAGCTCTCTCCTTCCAAGAAACACTGACATATGTAACATGGGATATCCATTCCTAACGATAAAGCAGCAATTTTTTTAATTGCTTTTGAACCATCTTAATGGGAGAATGTTATGAACGTGTACTTTGACCTTTATTTCCACACAGACACTGACCTATATGATCTAAACCCATGATAGTATCGATTTCAGTTACCAATTCAAAAAAGAAAATTATGAATGAATAATCATTCATAATTTTATGATAGACGTGTATTGGATTTATGTCAAGAAAATATCTTCCGAATCATTATAGTAAAAAAGGACAAGTTCTCCCTTACACTATGCCTTTATTTGTTCTTCATCTTGCCATTTTTTCTTTTCTTCATCCACTAAAGATCTTCGCAAAATCTTCCCTACTGCTGTTTTTGGCAATTCGTTCCTAAATTCGTATATTCTCGGTACCTTATATGAGGCTAAATGCTTTCTTGCAAATTGATCTAATTCCTTTTCTGAGACAACCGCACCTTCCTTTAACACAACATAGGCTTTAACTGTCTCTCCTCGATACGGATCTGGAACTCCTGCCGCTACTACTTCTACAACATCTGGATGTTCATATAAAACCTCTTCTATCTCCCTTGGATAAATGTTAAAACCACCTGCAATAATCATATCTTTTTTCCGATCGACTACGTAGAAGTATCCGTCCTCGTCCATATAACCAAGATCACCTGTTAACAGCCAACCATCCTTCAACGTTTGCGCTGTTTCTTCTGGACGATTCCAATAACCTTTCATGACCTGTGGCCCTTTAACACATATTTCCCCAATTTCCCCTGCTGGCAGCTTTTCGCCTGTCTCCATAGAAAAGATTGCAGCATCCGTATCAGGCCATGGCACGCCTATACTTCCTTTTATGCGTGGACGATCCCAAAGAAAGTTCGCATGGGTGACAGGTGAAGTTTCCGTCAAACCATATCCTTCAACAAGCTTTCCTCCTGTAACCTCCTCGAATTTCTGTTGTACTTCAACAGGGAGCGGTGCTGATCCTGAAATACAGGAATCAATCGATGAAAGATCGTATTTTTGTAAGTCAGGGTGATTCAATAAGCCAATATACATCGTCGGTGCTCCAGGAAATAAAGTAGGACGCTGCTTTTCTATCGTTTTTAAAGCTGTTTCCATATCAAATTTTGGTAGGAGAACCATTTTATTGCCTTGCATTACAGATAAAATCAATACAGTGGTCATTCCATACACATGAAAAAATGGCAGAAATCCAAGGACAACTTCCTCTCCTTTTTTACATTTATACAGCCACGCTTCACACATTGATGCATTGGCTACTAGATTTTTATGAGTGAGCATTACCCCTTTTGGGAAACCCGTTGTTCCCCCCGTATATTGCAATAAAGCAAGATCCTCTTCAAAATCAAACTCATGCTTCTGTAATGCTTTTTGAGGCTGTCTCAATATTTCAGTAAAAAGATGTTGGTTTCCTTCATGCTTTACATTAACAGAAAAGCCGTACTGCTTCTTCTGAATAAATGGATAAACCAAATTTTTCGGAAATGGCAAATAATCCTTGATAGCGGTTACAATAATATGTTGCAAAGAAGTTTTCGACATCACCTTAGTGACGCGTGGATAAAGAATATCTAATGTCACAATCATTTTCGAGCCTGAATCATTCATTTGATACTCAATTTCTCTTTCCATATAAAGTGGATTCGTTTGTACAACAATGCCGCCGGCGAACAAGATTCCATAATAACTAATCACAGATTGCGGACAATTAGGCAGCATGATCGCTACTCTATCGCCCTTCTCAATACCTAAGCTTTGCAAATAAGCTGCAAACTTAAGTGATGCAGAGTACACTTCCTGGTAAGTCATCTCTTTACCCATGAAATGAATGGCTATTTTATTTGGATTTTTTTCGGCTGTGTTCTTTAAATAGTTTTGGACAGGTTCATTTGAGTAGGTCAATGTATGTGGAATTTCTTCTGGATAGCACTTTAGCCACGGTTTCAAATCAGTCATAGTAACCCCCCTATTCTTATAATTTTTAGAACATTCTAATTGTTCATTACTAATTATAATATAGGAGCATTGCAGTGACAATCAAATATTATTTAGCAGTTGAGTGCTTATTAAGTAAATAACGTCTGATTGATTTTCACTAAGAAATTGAACACTTAACATTATTACCAAAACAAAAGTGCTTACAGAAAGGGACTCGTGAGTTTGTTTGACTTTTGTTGCTTAAGTCAAAATACATTTCAAAGAATGAGCCACAATAAACAAAGTTGAAAAAGTGCAGTTCATGAAAAAAACGTCGTAATCGACGACGTTTTAGAAAATACTATCTTCATATAGTGAATCATATCTCGTTTTATCAGATGTTAAAGAACGCTCTCACTAAGGTGAAATACTGGAAAAAAGTCCTATTTCCTGTTCACCTTTATACAGAACGAAAACAATCATCAACGATGCTGTGAACTGCGTGGTCGATTATAACAGATAAATAATCCCAATCACAACAAATACAGCACATAAAACAAAAAGGATTTTTGCTAATTTCTCCAAATGTACTCGCCCCTTATGCGATATTCGCACCAATTACAAATGATAAACTAATCGAAATCATCATAGAAATAAACCCGACAGCACGATTATCTTTTTCTATCTCTTCATCCACTTTAAATTTTGGAGTAAAAAATTCAAAAATGAAATAACCAACTAACAGCAATAAAAAGCCATAGGCTCCCCAACCAATCATTGTAAATAACGTATCATGATGTGAGATCGAGTGTCGGAATACATTCACAATTCCAAAAATCTTTCCACCTGTAGCCATCGCCACCGCTAAATTTCCTTTTTTTATTTCTTCCCAGTTTCGATATTTCGTCACAAGCTCGAATATCGCTAAAAACACAACAAGACATAGAATCACCACACTAAAATAGGCAGCTGTTTCCACATAATCGTTCTCCCAAAAACCGGTCACTTGAACTCACCCCATCATTTGGAATCTCCTATCCACAAGGGAAGATAAGAGATTTCCTTATTTAAATTCCACCACGGTAACACCGGTTCCTCCTTCTCCAGCATCACCAAAACGAATTTTCTTCACAGAACGATGATTTCGTAAATATTCTTGGACACCTTGTCTCAAAGCACCGGTTCCTTTTCCATGAATAACCGATACACGGGGATATCCCGCTAGGAGGGCATCATCAATATATTTTTCGACCCGAACTAGGGCGTCCTCAAAACGTTCGCCTCTTAAATCTAATTCTAACCCAACGTGGAAATCCTTGCCCTTAATTGTAGCCATTGGTTTCGTCTGTACAGCTTTTTCACTTTTTATAAATTGCAAATCTGCTTCATTTACCTTCATTTTTAAAATTCCTATTTGAACTTGCCATTCTTTGTCAGAAACCTGTTCAATCAGATGGCCTTTTTGGTCAAAACTCAATACTTTTACTTCGTCGCCTGCCTTGAAAACATGTGTACTGTTCTTTTGAACAGCCGCCTTTTTCGACTGTTTCGTCTTTGGAACAGCCTCCTCGAGTCGTTTCTTTGCTTCAATCAGTTCATGCTCCTTCACTTCCGCTTGTTTCTCTATTTGCATTTTCCTCAAGGAGCGAATAACCTCTTCTGATTCTGCCTTCGCCTTTTCAATGATCTCTTGAGCTTTTTCTTTCGCCTTTTCTTCCAGTGTTTCTTTACGGGTATAATATTCAGCCATTTGCTTCTGAAGATCTTGATGAAGCTTTTCTGCATCCCTTAATAAGCTATGTGCTTCTTCAAGTTCAGCCTCAGCCTGTCTGCGATTTTCCTCTAAGGCAGCGATCATCCCTTCCACTTGATTCGAATCAGCACTCATATATGATTTGGCGGTCTCAATAACCGTTTCCTTCAAACCTAAACGCTTTGAAATTTCAAAAGCATTGCTTCGCCCTGGGACACCGATGAGTAGCTTATACGTCGGACTTAACGTCTCAATATCGAACTCCACACTTGCATTTGTAACCCCTTCTCGATTATAACCATATGCCTTCAATTCTGGATAGTGGGTTGTCGCAATGACCCTTGCCCCGCTTTTGTAAACTTCGTCTAAAATGGAAATGGCAAGTGCAGCCCCCTCCTGTGGGTCTGTCCCTGCTCCTAGTTCATCAAACAAAACTAAGCTTTGAAAATCGACTTCATTTAAAATATCAACAATATTAACCATATGCGAGGAGAAAGTACTTAAGCTTTGCTCAATTGACTGTTCATCACCAATATCTGCGAAGACCGAGCCGAAAACAGCCATTTCAGAACCATCTAATGCTGGAATTTGTAATCCAGCTTGCGCCATTAACGTACAAAGGCCCACTGTTTTTAACGTAACCGTTTTTCCCCCTGTGTTTGGACCGGTAATGACAATGGTTGTAAAGTCCTTCCCAAGGTAAATATCATTCGCAACCACTTCATCTCCAGGAATTAATGGGTGCCTTGCTTTAACAAGATTTATCCGCCCCTCATTATTCATTTTCGGCTTTGAAGCTTTGATTTTGTTCCCATAACGTGCCTTCGCAAACATAAAATCAATTTGTGCGAGGACATCGACAATTTTTCTTAACTCCATATTGAATTCAGCAACGCGACTGGATAGCTCGATTAAAATGCGCTCTATTTCTTGCTGTTCTTTAATCCGAACTTCTTGAAGTTCATTATTCAGTTGAACGATCGACTGCGGTTCAATAAATAATGTTTGACCGGAAGAACTTTGGTCATGAATAATTCCACCGTAATGGCCACGATACTCCTGTTTAACAGGAATAACGAAACGATCATTACGAATGGTGACAATCGCATCAGAAAGCATTTTTTGCGCATTCGAAGAACGAATCATACTTTCTAATCTCTCGCGAACGCGATTTTCTTTCGTTCTCAATTGGTTCCTTAAAGAACGTAACAATTCACTGGCACTATCCAAAATCGCCCCATTATCGTCAACAGCCATTCGAATGGCATCTTCTAATTCAGCTAATACAACTATCTCATTCGTCAATTCATGAAGATATGGCAGTGAGAGTTCTTCCTCTAATAAATCATTGATAAATTTCTTAATCATTCGACTGGCATGGATTGTGCTTGATATTTGCATCAGTTCCTGAGGACTAAGCATTCCACCGATATCCGCTCTTTTCATATGCGGCCTTATGTCATAAATCCCACCTAACGGCACATTTCCTTTTAAACGTAAAATATTTGTGGCTTCATCTGTCTCTTCTTGACTTCTAACAACCTTCTCGAAATTCGTAGAAGGCTTAAGTTCTTCCACAAGTCGCCTTCCTAAAGCTGATGAGGCAAGCTCGAGCACCTGCTCTTTCACTTTATGAAATTCTAAAACCTTTAAAACACGCTGTTGCATGGAGAAAAATCCCCCTTTTCTTTAAACAAAGCTGTTTACTTATTTTTTATTGTTTTTGTGAAGAACGTTTATCTTCTCCTAATTTTACAAAACATGAAAAACTGCCTTTATTGCTTTTCTAAAACACAAAGCAAAATAGACAATGCGTTCCAAAAAAATCAGCATAAATGAAGTTAACCTTTTCCTTTACTCGATTTCCATTTTACGCAATCGAAGTCAAGTAGGCTAGTATAAATATATTGCTTAGCGCTCGCGTAAAAATTGCAAAAGCTCGTCTAAGCTTAATGCATTTAGGACATTGCTTCGTTTAATCCATCCTTTTTTGGCTGTTGAAACCCCAATGCTCATATGCTCTAGCGTCTCCATCCTATGGGCATCCGTATTAATCACCACTTTAACACCAGCTTCTTGTGCTTTTTTTATATGCTCTGCACTTAAATCAAGACGATTTGGATTGGCATTAAGCTCCAAAGCAGTATTTGTTTCTTTAGCCAGCTCAACTAAGAAATCAATGTTAACTGAATATCCTTCCCTTATTCCGATTTTTCTCCCTGTTGGATGGGCAATAATATCGACATGTTGATTGTTTAATGCATTTATCAGTCGCTTCATTATTTGTTCCTTAGCTTGGGAAAAACCTGAATGAATGGAGGCAATCACAAGGTCCATCTCTTCGAGGAAGTCATCTTCAAAGTCAAGGGAGCCATCTGGAAGAATATCCATTTCCACTCCAGCAAGTATGGTGATATCATCGTATTTCTCATTTAATTTCGCAATTTCTTCCCGTTGACGTCTTAAACGCTCTTCATCTAAACCATTCGCTACCTTTAAAAACTTCGAATGATCAGTAATGGCCATATACTTATAGCCGAGCTTACGGCACTCGTTAATCATTTGCTCAATCGAATGTGCCCCATCACTCCAAGTTGAATGCATATGTAAATCACCTTGAATATCCTCTAAGGAAATAATATTCAGTTCTTCGGAGTAATTTTCGACTTCCTTCCCATCTTCCCTCATTTCTGGAGGAATTAGCGGCAGATTAAAATGTTGATAAAAATCAGCTTCTGACTCAAATGTTAATATTTCACCTGTCTCAGCCACTTCAACACCATATTCGCTAATTTTTTCGCCTCGCTCTTTAGCAAGCTGTCTCATCCGTACATTATGCTCCTTAGAGCCTGTAAAATGATGCAGTGTTGTGGCAAATGCCTCAGGCTTAACTAAACGGAAATCAACCGAAACATCATAGCTATAATCAAGAATGAGCGATACTTTTGTCTCCCCTGCAGCAACAATCTCTTTTATATTCTCAAACTTTAGTAGTTGTTCCTTAACTACTGACGGTTTCGCGGTTGATATAATAAAATCTAAATCTTTAACCGTTTCTCTTACCCTTCGAATACTCCCCGCTCTTGAAAAACGTTCCACATCATGCATTTTTTCCAGTTCCTCTTCAAGATGCTGAGCAATGGGCAGCATATAAGCGAGCGGAAGACGGTCTGGCTGATTTCCCACACTTGCTATGGCAGTCAATATTTTTTCCTCTGTTTTCTCTCCAAAACCAGCCAGAGCTCTCACCTTTTTCTCGATACACGCTTTCCTTAAATCGTCAACATTTTCGATCCCTAACTCCTTATGAAGCTTAGCGATCTTTTTCCCACCTAAACCCGGTAGTTGCAGAAGGAGAACAAGCCCATTCGGCACTTGCTCTTGCAGTTCTTTCAGGACGACGGATTGTCCAGTCTGCAGAAATTCCTCAATTACAGAGGCAGTCCCCTTCCCGATCCCTTGCAGCTTTGTAAAATCTTCTATTTCATCAATTGTTTGCTCCTCTACCTCAAGTGCTGCTGCTGCCTTGCGAAACGCTGAAACTTTAAAAGGGTTCTCTCCCTTTAGCTCCATATAAACCGCGATCGTTTCCAGCAATCGAATGACATCCTTTTTATTGACGGCCATCTTTTCACCTCTTAAAAATGGATTTTTATTTATGATTCATACTGAATGATGTATGAAATTTTGGTTTCACACAAATTGAGGACAATCGTTATATCAACAATCAAAGTCAAAAAACATGGCCTCTGTTTTACAAGTATCGTTAAATCCGTTACAATTATTGTTACCTTATTTTACAAATGGAAACATTTTCATATTATAGTTATCAGTAGAAAAAATTTATTACATTGTAGCACTTTTCATATACCCACTGACTTAAAAAAACTTCTCTAAAACAGAGAAGTTTTAAGATGCGATATAGTCAATCCATAGCTCTTTAATTTGACTAGAAAAATAAGGTGTATTTTCTACAATCATATTGGCGAGTGCAGAATTCCCCAGTGCATTTTGCACAACTTCAATCGGTAAAAGTGCTGATATGTATAGAACAATAAATAGCACAAGATAAACTTCGACAAAACCCAGTAGTCCACCAGCCCAAACGTTCAACATTTTTAAAATAGGGAGGTTAGCGACAAAATCCAGCATACTTCCTATAATCTGCATCACAATTTTGACCGCAAAAAAAATCCCGACAAACGAGATGGCACGATAATAGGCTACTTCTAAATTTCCGTTGTCAAGTAATAATTGAAAAGCTGAGTCACTCCCAAAATTAGGGTATGGAATCCAAAGGGTAAGCTTCGGCGCAAGCTGATCATAATACATATAAGCAACGACAAAGGCAACGATAAAACCAATTACGTGGATAAGCTGAAGGATAAACCCTCTTCTTAAACCTACTAAAAAACCAAATAATAATATAATAAAAATGGCGAGATCTAGCATGAATTCTTCAATCCTTTACTCTTTTTAATTCACCTTCTAATCGTTCAAGCTGTTCTTTCATTTTCATATAGTCGTTAACGGCATTGACAGCTGTTAATACCGCAAGCTTGCTCATATCGAGTGAAGGATTCTTGGAGCTAATTTCACGCATTTTCTCGTCAACCATTGAAGCGATAAGCTTTATATGGCGTGAATCTTCAGTGCCGATAATAACATATTGTTGACCGTAAATGTCAACCATTGTGCGCGTTTTCTGTCCTTCTGACAAGCTAGTTGCCCCCTATTCATAGAATCCTAATCACTATGATAACATGAACCTATTAGAGTGAAAAGTCTAAGCCTGTCTAAAGATAGCGGATTTTGGAAGGCTGAATAAGTGGTTTACCACTTTCATATGAAAGGACATTACACCAATTTTATATAATAGATAGGAGAAATGAAATGAGTCAGGTCGTTCTAAAATTAACTTTAAGTGCTATTACTACCATGAAGAAACATTATGAGCCTTATTTATCCACAGCAAATCCACCAGGCAGCGTTTTTTGTGCCAAAGTTTCCCAATGTACGATAACTGCTTATAAATCAGGAAAGGTTCTTTTTCAAGGCAGCAATAGTGAAAGAGAAGCGAGCAAATGGGGAAGCCCCGCTGAAAAGCAAGATTCCTCAAAACCAAAAGCTTCTGGAATCCTTCCGTCTCATTTTGAAGGCTTATCCGTAATCGGTTCCGATGAAGTAGGAACTGGCGATTACTTCGGGCCGATAACCGTCGTTGCTGCCTACGTTCGGAAAGAGCAAATTCCATTATTAAAGGAAGTGGGCGTAAAGGACTCCAAAAATCTCAAAGACGATGCAATTGAGGAAATTGCAAAGCAAATTAAAGAAATTATTCCCTTTAGCTTATTAACATTACACAATGAAAAATACAATCAATTACAGCAAAAAGGGATGTCCCAAGGGAAGATAAAAGCGCTATTACATAATCAAGCAATCGGTCATGTTCTTGATAAAATAGCTCCTGAGAAACCAGAAGCAATTCTTATTGATGAGTTTGCTAAAAAAGAACTATATTATCAATACTTAAAAGGACAGTCTGTCGTCCATAAGGAAAATGTCTTCTTTAGCACAAAGGCTGAAAGTGTCCATCTTGCTGTGGCAGCTGCATCCATCATTGCTCGATACGCCTTTGTACGACACTTCGAAAACTTGTCAAAAGAAGCAGGTTTTACAATTCCAAAAGGAGCCGGACCGGCAGTCGACAAAGCGGCAGCTAGATTGATAAAGGAGAAAGGTGAAAAAACATTACCAAAATTCGTCAAATTACACTTCGCTAATACAGAAAAAGCCCTTAAGATTGTGCGAAGTTAGGATATTTGCCCCTCAAAAAATAGGAGAGTAAGATAAGAGTAACGAATTTTTTAAAGAGGTGATTGTAGTGGAATATAGAGTTTTAGGAAAAACTGACTTAAATGTTTCGGTAGTTGGAGTGGGAACATGGCAATTTGGCGGAGAATGGGGTCTTAATTTTAAGCAATTAGAAGTGGATCGCATCTTAACCAAAGCCCAAGAGCTTGGGATTAATTTCATTGATACTGCAGAGTGCTACGGCGATCATCTTTCAGAAAATTTTATCGGAGATTACATAAGCCGTCACAATCGTGAAGATTGGATTATTGCTACAAAATTTGGTCATCATTTCCAAAGAAATTTTGAACGAACAAGACATTGGAGCGCCGATGAAGTTTTAAAACAATTAGATGCTTCACTGAAATCGTTAAAAACAGATTATATTGATTTATATCAAGCACACTCTCCCGGCGATGATGAATTTGACAATGATCAATTATGGACGATGCTGGATAAACAGGTACAAGCAGGAAAAATTAGACATCTAGGATTATCCTTAAAAACAAATGACAATATTTTTCAAACAGCAAAAGCGAGCGACCTTAACATCAGAGCCATCCAAGTCGTATACAACCGTTTAGACAGGGTGCCAGAGGAAAAAGTATTCCCATCCGCCCAAGAGCAACATTTAGGGGTATTAGCAAGAGTACCTCTTGCAAGCGGCTATTTAAGTGGAAAATACAAACCAGGTGCTAGCTTTACTGCTAACGATGTGCGGTCCAGACATAATGAAGAGGAAACAGCAAAACTTCTTAAACAGGTGGAAGAAATCCAAAAAACAGAGGTTCCAGAAGGAGTACCGATGGCTTCTTGGGCGTTAGCTTGGTGCTTAAAAAATTCTGCTGTCACAACGGTTATACCAGGATGTAAAACTCCGGAACAAGTGGCATTAAACGCGAAAGCAGCGGAATTATTATAAGGGATTCGTACGGATCTCGATTAATTCTGGAAAAATGCGATTATTTCCAGAATTTTTGGCGGTAATTCCGGAAAAATACGATTAATTCCAGAAATTTTGATAGTAATTCCGGAAAAATACGATTATTTCTGGAACTAGTACTCCCCTTCATAAAAAAGTGGAGCATTCACTTGCGAATGCTCCACCCTTTTTTATCCTCTTAACACAGCTCCAGCCTTTTCTTTCACTGCTGCTAAGACTTTGTCATGCACCTTTGTGACTTCTTCATCTGTTAATGTTTTCTCCGGATCAAAATATTTTAAAGAGAAAGCAATCGATTTTTTACCTGGTTCCATATGTTCACCTTCATATAAGTCAAACACATGGACATCCTTTAACAACTTTCCACCAGCTTCAACGATGATGCTTTCTAATTCACCGGCAACCTTTTCCTTTTCAACAACAAGAGCAATATCCCTTGTAATCGATGGGTAACGTGGGATCGATTGATACTGTAATGGAGCTACGCCTTCAGATAATATCGCTTCTAAGCAAAGCTCAAACACATACGTTTCTTTTAAATCCAGATCCTTTTGAACCGTTGGGTGAACTTGACCAACAAAGCCAATTTTTTCGCCAGATAAATAAACTTCAGCCGTTCTACCTGGATGCATCCCTTCAACTATCGCTTGACGATATTCAATCTTCTGCTCGAGTCCGAGCTTTGCAAACAATCCTTCTAAAATTCCTTTTATGACAAAGAAATCAACTTCTTTCTTTTCTCCTTGCCATTGATGCTGTTCCCAAACCCCTGTAATTGCTCCTGCTAAACGTTCCTTTTCATCAGGGAGTTCTTCGGTACCATTCGCTAAGAAAACAGGGCCAGCTTCATACAGAGCAACACGATCATTTTGACGAGCCACATTATATTTCACGACCTCTAATAATTGAGGAATAATGCTTAAGCGAAGGTGGCTACGGTCCTCACTCATCGGCATTGCAAGTTTGATCGGCTCACGTATTTCTAGTGCAAATTGAGTCGCTTTTTCCTCACTTGTTAAGGAATAAGTGAGGGCTTGATACAATCCTGCTCCTTCTAAATAGCGACGAACTGCCCGTCTCTTTTGCTGATATGCTGTTAAATGACCTGGTGTCGATGAACCGATCGGCAATGTGGACGGCAAATGATCATAGCCATAGAGACGAGCGACTTCTTCAATTAAATCCTCTGCAATCGTAATATCACCACGACGAGTAGGAACGGTTACCGTAATCGTTTCATGATCGACGCTTGTTTCAAATTGAAGACGAGTAAAAATACTCTCGACCTCTTGCATAGAAATATCTGTTCCAAGAACGCGATTAATTTTTTCCAGCGTAATCGAAATAACTGCTGGCTCAATCTGGAGAGTATCCACTACCGCTTCGCCTTCTAATACTTCACCGCTCGCATATAATGCTAATAATTCAGCCGCTCTTTCTGCTGCCGCACGTACACGATTTGGATCGACTCCTTTTTCAAAACGAGAGCTCGCCTCACTTCTAAGTCCATGATCTTTTGAAGCTTTACGAACAGTTTCTCCTTTGAAATAGGCAGATTCAAGCAAAACGGTAGTCGTATCTGCTTGGACCTCTGAATTAGCACCACCCATTACACCTGCAAGAGCGACTGGTTCACTTCCATTAGTAATAACAAGATGATCTTCCGTTAAAATTCTCTCCGCAGCATCAAGAGTCACGATTTTTTCACCGGCTTTTGCCCGACGCACAAGAACTTCTTTTGAACCGAGACGATCATAGTCAAAAGCGTGAAGTGGCTGACCATATTCAAGTAAAATATAATTCGTAATATCAACGACATTATTATGCGGTCGAATACCTGCTGCCATTAATCTTCCCTGCATCCATAATGGCGATGGAGCAATTTTCACATTTTTTATGACTTTCGCAACATATAACGGATTATCTTCATTTGCCTCTACTTTAATAGTGATGTAATCAGTTGCCTCTTCCGCAATTGGCTTCACTGTTGGATTTGGGAGCTTCACTTCGCGGTTTAAAATAGCCGCTACTTCGTATGCCACTCCAAGCATGCTTAAGCAGTCTCCACGATTTGCTGTTAAGCCTAGCTCCAATATTTGATCATCCCGTTGTAATTTTTCTAAGGCATCTTCTCCGACCGTTACATCATTGGGAAAAACAAAGATTCCTTCTGAAAACTCCTTCGCGACTAACTTCCCGTCTATTCCTAATTCAGATAGGGAACAGATCATACCGTTTGATTCTTCGCCACGAAGCTTTGCCTTTTTAATTTTAAAATTCCCGGGTAATACTGCTCCAACAGTAGCAACTGCTACCTTTTGTCCTTTATCCACGTTTGGCGCACCGCAAATAATTTGAACAGGGCTCTCTTCCCCAATGTCGACTAAGCATTTGTTTAACTTATCTGCATTTGGGTGTTGTTCACGCTCAAGGACATGGCCGATAACGACTCCTTTAAGTCCTTCATTCAACACCTCAACGCCTTCGACTTCAATCCCGCTGCGCGTAATTTTTTCTGCTAGCTCATCAGGTGTAATTCCTGATAAATCTACATATTCCTGTAGCCATTTATATGAAACAAACATGTTATATCCTCCTTCTCATTCCTTGATCTAATAAATCGCTCAACCTTTGAAAACAATCCAAAAAACGACAATAATAACTTGATTTTCTAAAATTTATTATAAAATCGCTTTTTGTGTTCGTTAGTTGAGTTTAAATTGCTTTAAGAAACGCGTATCATTCGTGTAGAAATGACGGATATCATCGATGCCGTATTTCAACATCGCAATTCGTTCTACTCCCATTCCAAAAGCAAATCCAGTATACTTCTTCGAATCAAAGCCAGACATTTCAAGGACATTTGGATGAACCATCCCTGATCCTAATACTTCAATCCAGCCTGTTTGTTTACAAATATTGCATCCATGGCCACCGCATTTGAAGCAAGAAACATCGACCTCTACCGATGGCTCTGTGAATGGGAAAAAGCTCGGCCGCAAACGTATTTCACGGTCTTCACCAAATAATTTTTTTGCAAATAATTCAAGGGTTCCTTTTAAATCGCTCATGCGAATGTTTTCAGCAACTACCAGTCCTTCAATTTGCATGAATTGGTGAGAATGTGTCGCATCGTCGCTATCACGTCTATATACTTTACCAGGACAAATAATTTTCACTGGTCCTTTGCCATCATGCTTTTCCATCGTTCTTGCTTGAACAGGAGATGTTTGCGTACGAAGTAATATTTCCTCTGTAATATAGAAGGAATCCTGCGCATCACGGGCTGGATGGCTCTTTGGAAGGTTTAATGCCTCAAAATTATAATAATCCTTTTCAACTTCCGGACCTTCTGCAACGGTATAACCCATGCCGATGAATAAGTCTTCAATCTCTTCCACAATACGAGTAAGGGGATGATGATTTCCTGTGTGTACAGGTCTACCTGGAAGGGTTACATCGATTGTTTCCAATGCAAGCCTTGCTTCAACAGCTGCTGCTTCTAACGCTTGCTGTTTTTCCTCTATTTTGGCAGAAATAAGATCACGCACCTCATTTGCGAGTGCTCCCATTTTTGGACGCTCTTCTGCAGACAACTTCCCCATTCCTTTTAAAACTTCGGTTATTGGACCTTTTTTTCCTAAGTAAGAAACACGGATGTCGTTAAGCTCCTTTAAATCAGCTGCAGCATCAACCGCTTGCAATGCTTCCTCCTGAAGTTCCTTCAATCGTTCTTGCATGTTTAAATCCTCCTTATTTTTTCATAAATTTCCGTTTGTCTGTTCCTCCATTGAAAAACAAAAAACCTCTATCCCTAGAAAGGGACGAGGTTTATGATCGCGGTACCACCCTAATTAGCCACATATTATGGCTCACTTCATTACGATAACGGCTTTTTAGGCCGATGCATCTTTACACGAAAAATTTCTCCATTTTTCATGGTCCCGATGCCAACTCAGGAGGTGAACTTCACTTACTTTACCTATAAAAATGCTTTCAGTCTAAGGCATTTTCTCCCTCAATAGTGCGAGTAAGTTACTTTTCTCCGTCAATGTTTTTCATTATGTAATAAGAAAAGCGAAAAGCAGCTTGTTCCTCGCCGGACAAACTGGAAGGACCTGTTCTTTCGATATAGGAAACTTGTATTGCGGTAGCAATTCATAGTTAACTTATCGTAGGGAGGGACCTGAAGTTTGCTAGGCTTTGGCAGCTTGCGTTAGACAATTCTCAAAGTCGAGAAGTATGTCTTCTTATTCTTATATTGTATCGCAGTTAATTATAGTATATAAAAGAACGGTATTCAAGCTTTCAAATAATAGAGTAATATCCCTGCTGCAACTGCCACATTAAGCGATTCGCTTTTCCCAAAGAGTGGAATATACAAATTCTTTGTCGTCATCTGTAACAGCTCTTGATCAACCCCACTTCCCTCATTGCCAACGAGAAGGGCAAAGGAGGTGGAAGGACTTATTTCCGTATATATAGAGCCATTTTCTAAAGATGTTCCATATACAGGAATATTTTCAGCTAATAACTTTTCCAGCGATTCTTTGAGTGATCCTCTCACAACTGGTAAATGAAAATGACTTCCTTGAGCTGAACGAATGACCTTTGGGTTATAAATATCAACACTCCCATGCCCAACGATCACTCCATCCATCCCTGCTGCATCTGCTGTCCGAATCATCGTACCTAAATTCCCCGGATCCTGAACCGCATCAATTAACAAAAACTGTTTGCCTTTAAACTCTGCACCTTTTTTCTGTGCCTCACAAAGAGCTAAGACTCCTTGAGGGGTTTCGGTATCACTCAGTTCTCGAAAGATTTCAGATGTGACCATCGTTAAGGAAATAGAGCGATAGTCCATCTGTGGAGGTAGCTCAACTCCCTCACTTATGATGATTTCTAGTGCAACATCAGCTTTAATTGCCTCTTCAACAAGATGAAATCCTTCAACTAAAAAAGTTCCTGTTTTATCCCGTTCTTTTTTCGTTAAAAGCTTTTTCCATTGCTTAACTTGTCGGTTCTGAGCAGATTGTATATATTTCAACGGATACTTCTCCTTTTTGCAATATGTAAGTTTCCTCATTATAGCTTAACTATAGTAGGAATCTCAATGATGAACCCATTCCTCTTTTAAAATAGCGTAATAATATTCATCCCACCACTCATTACCGGCTGGAATACACTTTTTGAAATACCCTTCCCTTCTCATACCAATCTTCTCCATTACTCGTGATGAAGCGATATTTTCTGGTTGACACGTTGCTATAACCCTGTGTAAATGCATTTCTTCAAAACTGAATTTTAATATTCCTTGTGCTGCCTCTGATGCATACCCTTGATTATAATATTTAGGATTAAACACCCAGCCGATTTCATATGTGTGCTCACCAAAATACTTATGAAAAACGATGTGCCCAATCACCCTATTCTCATCTCTTAAGACAACAGCAAACTTCTCTGCTGCGTCACCCATGTTCTTCTTTATGAAGTCTTTTGTATCATCCTCTGTAAAAACTCCTTCTGGTATGTATTTCATTACTTTACAATCTGAAGTATATTCGTGTACAGCTTGCCAATCATTATTTTCAAAATTACGTATTAATAACCTAGTTGTTAAAATGTACATTTTATTCCTCCTATTAAAACTGAATGCTTTTAATTATTTCGATATTAAAATAAAATAACCTCTATAAATGAGTGTGAAACATTCCTTTGCAGTTGTAATCCTCGAAATTTCTTTAAATTCTCCAAATAACATTAATCGCAAAACCTCATCTTCTTATACATAATTCATGGCAAATTAGAAAATATATTAAAGAAGTCATTTTAGAAGGAGTGTGTACGTATGGATTTGAATTTACGCAATGCCATTATTCACAATGTATCCGGCAACTCCCAAGATGAATTACGGGAAACGATTGTCGATGCGATTCAAAATGGCGAAGAAAAAATGCTTCCTGGGCTAGGCGTTCTGTTTGAAATCATTTGGAATAACGCGTCAGAAGATGAAAGAGAAGAAATGCTCCAAACCCTTGAGTCAGGCTTAAAATAAAGAAAAATCCATCGGCGAAATGAACTCGTCGGTGGATTTTTCCATCTCATTTATATTCGGTAATTGGAGAGAAATTCGAGAAACTCCTGTTGTTGCGAATGCTTATATTTCATAATGGCATATGTATAGATGTCCGGTAATTTAAATGAATGCTGATACACCTCTAATAATCTCCCTTCCAATAATTCTCTCCTAACGGTAGATTCTGGTAAAAAGGAAAAGCCTAAACCTTCGATAATAAATCTTTTAGTAATATGTGTTTGTGAGACTTTCATTGTCTTAATAACTGGATACTTGCTCTTCACAGCTTTAAGTAAATCAGTCCAATAGCTTGGGTGATTATCAGTAAATAAATAATAGTGTGAAAAAAACTCCTCCTCCTCCAATGGTGGTGCTGCTTCAGCATCTCTACCATCATGAGGAACAATAAACAAAATGCGGTCCTTATACAAGAGCTCATTAATTAAACTAGAATTTTGAACGTTTACACATGAAAGCCCCAGATCGACTTCCTCTTTCATAACCGCTTCCTCAATATGTATGGAATCAAGTATTTTTATTGCGATTTCCACATCGGGATGCTTATTTGTATAGCTTTTTATCACATAAGGTAATATGGTCTCAGCAATTAAGGGAGAAATAGCGAGAGATAGCTTTGTCATATATCCTTGGCTAAAGGAATTCAGGTCAGCTAACCCCTTTTCATACAATCTTAACAATTCCACTGCATGGTGATAGTATCTCCGTCCCGTTTCCGTCAGCTTGATTTTCTTTCCATCCCGCTGAAACAATTGAACCCCTAGATTTTTTTCAAGCTGTTGAATATGAACGGTTACTGACGGCTGAGAAATATAAAGTAATTCTGCTGCTCTACGAAAATTTCCACATTGCGCGGCCGTCACAAATGTATTTAACCATTGAAAATCCATATTCCCCTCCTTATTAATAAAACTAATCAATTTATTTATGATTATTTAATTATCTTAATAACAATTATTTTATACAATAAAATAAAAGAGGGAAAGGGGAAAGGTTAATGATGAACGAAAAAGGATTAAAAGGGGTAGTCGCTGCTGAAACACGGATCTCATATATTGACGGTCAATTAGGACGACTTATTTATCGAGGATATGACATCCAAAAATTAGCGGACCATTACCATTTCGAAGAAGTGGCCTATTTACTTTGGTATGGACATTTTCCAAACAAGGAACAACTTTTCATCTTAAAGGAAGAAATGAAAAAAAATCGCTGGTTATCCGATAATGTAAAGACGATTATTTCACTATTGCCTCAAACCATGGATTTGATGAGTGTGCTTCGAACCGTGATCTCAGCGGAAGCTGGATATGGAGAATATCAATTTCCACCAACTATTTCCCAAGCAATCAAATTAACTGCTCTCATCCCAAGTATCATCGCCTTTCGTAAACGCAAACTGGAAGGGTGTGCTGAGGTTCCACCGCGAAATGATTTAGACCATATTGAGAATTACTTATATATGTTAACAGGTGATATTCCTTCAGCTGCCCATGCTCATGCTTTAGAAGCTTACATGATTTTAACATTGGAGCACGGGATGAACGCTTCAACATTTTCAGCCCGGGTGACGATATCAAGTGAATCCGATATCGTATCCGCTGTCACTTCCGCAATCGGAACGATGAAAGGACCTCTACACGGTGGCGCTCCATCAGGAGTACTTAAATTATTAGATGAAATTTCCACGGTTAATGATGCTGCAAAAGTGATCCGAGAGAAGCTCATAAAAGGAGAAAAATTAATGGGTTTTGGCCATCGAGTTTATAAAACCCGTGATCCTCGTGCAGTCGCTTTGAAAGAAAAGTTAATGAAGTTAGGCGGGCAAGATAAGTGGTTAGATTTTGCGATGGAGGTCGAAGAAAGCGCCATTACTTTATTAGAAGAATTTAAACCAGGAAGAGCATTGTATACAAATGTCGAGTTCTATGCAGCAGCAATTATGAAAGCTATTCAGTTAGAGCCCATGCTTTTTACTCCCACTTTCACCGCCAGTAGAATCGTTGGCTGGACTGCCCACATAATAGAACAGGCTAGCGATAACGTTATTTATAGACCACAATCCAAATATGTCGGGTCATTTTTTTAAATCACTCTATTAATTATAGAACTGTAACATGCGTTTCCACAATGAAATCGTATAAGACTGGTGCTTTTTCGAAAATATCAGCGCACACAAGGTAATCATGTAGGGCACTGCTCCATCGCCTGAATCAATGAATCTGTAAACGCGATCATGAAATAAGTTCCAAGATTCGATTTTTAATTTTGATGTGAAAAGGGTGCTCCATTTTCTATTAAAAAAAAGCTTTGTTGTTGATTAAATGACTTTTGGCTCAATTTCGTGTGCAACCTTAGTTGCACACGCCTTTCAGTTATACTGAAAGGTCTTCTGATTCCATGAAACGATGTGAGAAAATAAGTTTTCTCTATCACTTCATGGAATCAGAGAGAAAATGAGCCAAATATAACAAAGCCTAAAAAAAGAAGTACATTTATGACAAATCATCCTGTAAAAAAAACGACAATGAGCATGTAGTCAAGCATAAATGCTTTGAACCGTAGTAAAAAAATAGAGACCATCATTCACCTTTCATTTTGCAATCGAGCAAATATACAACGTTTAATTTAACTAGACTTTCCCATACAATAAAGCGAAAATCCTATCTATTCCTATTGCTTAAAAGCATACTTTTCCCGGTTTTTTATTGTAAATATTTGTATACTTCAGCTAATCTTTCATATAAAATGGAGCTATAACCTAAAGACTTGTTTAAGGAATGAAAACATGATCCAGCTCTATAGAATTAAAAAAGGCAGAAAGTACATTCAAACTGTTAAATATGAATCTCAAAATGAAAACGATCCTAATCTTATATACAGAAAAACCGGATCAATCCTTAGTGATTTCTGCGTTAGAAATCATTAAATATCAAAAACTCCTAGATCATGTCTTAGGTCACGGCAGCTATATGCTAGAGTCTGTTAACGACTTAAATTAAGCATTTTTATAACTGAGATTTTCCTAATTGGAGTGAGCGTGACTGTTGCTCAGATCATGTCCCAAGTTTTTCCTTACTACAATTTTCTTCACAGAGGCACTTCTCTCAAGATAACAATGACCACGCTAAAGAGAAAGTCTGCCAATGATCACTCGTAAAATCTAGAGAGCAAAAAGCTTTACTTCCAAATTGAAGTAAAGCTTTTATGATTATTGAATGATTACTGTTCAATCATCTGAATGAGGTTTCCGCATGTATCGTCGAAAATTGCGATCGTAACTTCCCCCATTTTTGTTGGTTCCATCGTAAAGCTCACGCCTTTTTCAACTAAACGCTCGTACTCTTCCCGAATATCACCAACCCCAAACATCGTTACAGGAATTCCTTCAGCAAATAATTTTTGCTGATACTCTTTGGCAGCAGGATGGTTATTAGGTTCAAGTAAAAGTTCTGTACCACCCTGTTCATCTGGAGAAACAAGCGTTATCCACCTATATTCTCCACTTGGAACGTCATGCTTTTTTATAAAACCTAATGTTTTTGTGTAAAACGCCAGTGCTTTCTCTTGATCTTCGACAAATACGCTGGTAACAATAATCTTCATCTATTCTCTCCTTTGTTTTTCTTATTTCGACTATTTGGCAACCTCATGATTGCTTATCATGATAATACTTAATTATAGCAAGACAAAGCAAATAGCTATCTACACAGTCAGTCCTTCTAAACTTCTAAGCTCCCCTGTAACTTTTACACATTTTTTGGTGAAAATAAAAGGTATTCCAAGCAGATGACACTATACGAATGCACTGTTAAATTCACACATCCTCTTTTCATTAATTGGTTAACATTACTTTCCCTTTAGCTGATTCAACCGTTTCAATCGCCTTTTTAATTTCCGTTAGACGATAACTTTCATGTACCCTCTTCAAATTTAAATTTTTCTCAACTACTAACTTAATCACATTCTGAAAAGTATCATGCCATTTATTAAGCGAAGCATACTCGTTCCAGTTTCGCAAATGAAACATATTTGCATTTACTTTAGCTTTTTGAACAATTTCGGACCAATTAACCTGAACTCCTGATAATAATCCAATGGATAGAAAATGACCGTTTGGATGTACACAAAAAGCTAGCTCATTCCCCGAGTTCCCGCCAATAGAATCAATAGCAGCTGCTGCTCCTTCTCCATTCGTTAACTCCATCACGGACTTATGAAGGGAAGCTTGTGAGATGTCTACCACTGCTGAAGCACCAAGAGTGCGTAATCTTTCGGTATAGTGATTGTTTCTAACAACAGCAATCACTCTAAAACCTAGTATTTTTGAAAGCTGCACAAATATCTGACCAACAGAGGAACCAGCTGCATTAATTAGTAATACATCATTCGGCTCCAACTTTAATACTTCAGTACAAATCACCCATGCAGTAAGCGGGTTAATATAGAGCTGAGCTGCCACTACATCATCAATGGAATCAGGAATTAGAATAGCGAAATCCGATGTAGTTTTTACAAATTCCTGCCATGTTCCTTCTCCACGTAAAGGCAAAACACGTTTCCCAATCAGTTCCTGTGAAACAAATGGGCCAACAGCCTCTACTATTCCAACCCCTTCATATCCAGGAATATTCGGTAAGGAAATTCGGTGAGCGTAAGCGCCCCGTATCGGTATCAAGTCGGAAGGGTTGATAGGACGTGTTAACATTCGCACTAAAACCTCATTGTCCTTTGGTGGAGTGATAAATTTTGATTCCACCCTCAACACTTCGTTCGGACTTCCAAACTGATGAAATATTACACATTTTCCATTCAAAGGTAATGACTCTCCTTTTATCGAAATCATTTTTTTCCACTTATGAACTTTATATATTTAAATCCATTGGAAAATTTCTACATCCGTATGATCTACCATCATTTCACTATAGCTTTAGTCGTCCATCAATAGCTTTTTCTGCTGAACTTAAAATTTCTACCGCCATGAATTCCCAATATGATTTATTATACAAAATTCCTCTTTCCTTTTATCACGCGCTCCTAGCTTCGAGCCAAAAAGCAATAAATTTTGCGAAGGAGCGACTTGAAAAAAAAAGCTCTACTTCTATTTGAAGTAAAGCCCTATTTGATAAAATCATATTAAAATTTCCACCGTATTATTTACAAACCTTCTTCTTTTGTCGGACCCATTATGCCGGGTACCGGTAAACTAGCCTGACGGAGAAGAACAGTCATCTGGCCGCGATGATGGGTTTGATGGTCAATAAGCTTTCTTAAGAAAGCACCTCGTGGTGTTGGTCCTCTGAAACTATCCACCGTTTCAAGCAATTTATCATCAGTCATATTTGTTTCTACCGCTTGCTTTATATCTTCAGCAATTTTTTTATAAGCATCAACAATTTCATTTGCCTTCGTTGGCACCACTTTCGGATCACCTGAAGATTCTAATTTTACGCCTACAAGGCTCATAAAGAATACAGGACTTGTCGTAAGATGCCAGCCTAGCCATCCTAAAGAACTATGTCCTTCCACAATCGCTTGATCCAATTTGTCATCTGATAATGATTCAAGAACGCGAAGTGTCCCCTCCGCTGAATCAGTCCAATCTGCTAAAAAGTCATTAACCGTTCTGTACATATTATCAACTCCCATTTATTATAATGCATTTTGCGATAATTTTACTGTGCTTACCTCTACTGGTCAACCCTTCTCAAATTCTCTCTTTTATAAAAAATCCGTTTTCAACCGCTTAGGCTAGATTTTTTTTACTCCGAATATCCTTCACACATTAAGAGAAAAATGTGTTTTTAAAAATCTCTGGTTTTTTTACGTAACTTTCAATGATAAATCCACAATCTGTGCAAATGATGTATTCAACCTCTGAACCAAAACTCATTTTCCCCTTAGGATACATGGCTCCGTATCCACTATGCCTCCCTATTCCTATTCCTTTTCCATTCTCACCACATTTTGGACATTCTGTAACCGTTATAGAACGTTTCATTTAGAGCACCTCCTCGACAGGGTTACAATTGTTTACGAATGAATAATAGATTGGTTTCATGTATCCTTCGCTTTATCATCAATCATTACCGGATTCAAATACTCGATAAACTTCTTATATCGTTCACTAATTCTGTTAATCCATTTGAGAATAAATGCTGATTGCCATCAAGAACTCTTTTATGAGCGTGTGGAAGCTTCTTAGCATAAGCAGCATGATGAACAAAAGGAACAATATCCTCACCACGACTGTGATAAAGGAATAAATTGTCGATTTCACCGAAATGTCGCTCAAAACCACTTTGAAGGAAGAAGTCGCTCCGTTGCCAATCTGAATCAATTCCCCAGTACGGTGCTGCAACAACAAACAATCCAGAAATTTTTATCATAGATTCTTCGGAAAGGTATTTTAATAGAAAAGAACCTCCCAACGAATGTCCGATAAGAATGACCTCTCCTGATAGATGATTGCCTTCCTGCTCAAAAGCTTTCTTCCACTCTACATATTTTGGATTCTCAGGAATTGGCATGCTGGGAGAATAGAAATTGTAGTCTTCCTCAAGCTCTTTCTTCAAGTAGGCGCTCAAATTGGTACTGCCTTGATTTTGTCCTTGTGGGCCAGCGCTATGGATGAACATTACTGTCGTTTTCATTACAGTCCTCCTTTATGAGATAACTTTCACTAAAAAAGGTTAGTCCTTTATTCAATGAACACCTGCTACAAATAGCTTCCGCTAACGAGATGCTAACAGGTAACCTCATAATTTATACTTTTTTATACAGAACTTCTTTTGGATTTAGAACCATTAACATAACTACAAAATAAAAAAGGAATATATATCCTAATACGTCTAATAATTCTCCATTATCAAAACAAGTGAAAAATTAAAAAGAAAAATAGACCTTTTAATAATTGTTCCTTTTTAATAATAAACCACCCCATTATTTTTGCGATGGTTTATTATTACGATTAACGGTTCTCATTATCTTCCGACTGGAGACGGAAACGCTAAGTAACTTGATTAAATCCTCCTATCATGTACAGATGCTTTTTCTTAAACGCTTTATACCAATAATCACTCAGCTTTCGTGCAATTATTCTTCGTCATCTCGAAATAATTCATATAAAAACTTTTCCCGTCTTGTCAAAAAGTTTAATGTTAAACGATAATGCTCCGTTTCTTCATAGCAAATTTCTTGAATCGGTGATTCGTCAAAATTATAAATTTGCGCATCTGGATAACCAAGGAGAATAGGTGAATGGGTTGCAATAATAAACTGGGCATGATCTTTAGTTACTAATTCGTGAATGACTCTTAAAAAAGTTAATTGTCGAGCAGGAGATAATGCTGCTTCTGGTTCATCCAACAAATATATCCCTTCCTCTCCAAAGCGGTTCGTAAACAAAGACAAAAAAGACTCGCCATGGGATTGCTGATGTAATGACTTCCCTCCATAGCCTTGATATTGAAATAGAGGATCTTCCTCCGCCAACTGATCGAGATAGGAAGCAAAATGATAAAAGCTCTCTGCTCTTAAAAAAAAGCCTCTATTGATCTTCGGAAACCAGGAGAGTCGGATATAGTCACCTAAATCAGATGTAGACGCCTCAACAGAATATTGATTATTCCTACCTCCGCCAGCACTGTTGAAACCACATTGATAAGAAATGGCCTCAAGTAAGGTCGACTTCCCTGAACCGTTTTCCCCAACAAAAAATGTCACAGGATTGTTGAACTCTATTAAATCCGTATTTTTTAAGCTCGGAATCGAGAACGGATAGCTATTTAGATTTTCAATTCTTTCCCTCATCATTTTTACGCTTCTTAAGTACAAAATAACCCCTCCTATATTCTTGCAGTAGCTCCTCTCAAGTCATTTTATCAATTGTTGATACTCCTTACCTTTCCAACATATCATGATTATCTAATTCAATAAATCTTAAAATATACTTTTTCCTTGGCACTCCCCATTCATTTACTTACTCTCTTATCATGGTCGCCAATGAATTTTTTAATTAACAGAGCACTATCTTTTATAGTATTCCAATTAGGTCAGAGCAAACGGCTTTGTTCATCGCTCCCCAATCTTTTATCCTGATGCTTCTTTCTCCAATTTCCTTTTTGAATCCTGGATTTGCTAAGAAAAGTTTGCTACATGAATTTCTGAGAAAGCAGAATTTAAACTGCTTTCCTAAAAAACGACTGCCATTTCAGCAGTCGCTTCAACTCGTTTTCTCAAGTTTACAAATCGGAAGATAAATAGTAAGAACAAACCAATTATCTTGCAGCCGAGCTTCCATCTTTCCATTCATTTTTTCAACTAACTTTTTTGAGAGGTATAAGCCTAACCCGCTTGCTTCCGTATTTGTTCTACTGGTATCCTCCGTATAAAAACGCATAAATACTTTCTCTACAGCCATTTTATTATCTCGTTTAATATCATTTTTGATGCTGAAAACGAGGTAATCTTTTGCATTCTCGTAGCGAATAATCGCCTTGCTTTTCGCATAACGAAGAATATTCTGAGCGATATTTTGGAACACACGAGTGAGCATTAATTGATCGCCGATAATTTTTCTATCATCCGTTTGTTCGGGAAATTGGAGTGCAATTTTCCTTTTCTCTAATTGTTCATAAAAAGTCAAAAAGATTTCTTCCACTAACTTAAACAGTGAAATCGGCGATAGTACCATTTCTTTTTGACTCGTTTCAATACGAGCTAAATCATAGAAGTGCTCAGTCATTTCCAACAGTCGTTTTACTGAATGATCAATAACTGCTAAGTAATGCTCCTTCTTTGTTTCATCATTGGTTGCATGTAAAAGTTGCACATATCCGTTAATAGATGTGAGGGGTGTCCGCAAATCATGAGATAGTCCAGTAATCGATAGCTTTACGTTTTCTTCCATTTTTTTCACCTGACGATTTTTCTCTTCAAATGCATCGATCATTTGATTTAATTCGTCGATTAATTCCAACAAAGTCTTTTCACGGAAATTTACAGACAGTCTACCGCCAAAGCTAGCTCGAGTTGGGATATTTTTAATTTCTTGATTCAATCTTTTTATCTCTCTTTTAAAAAAATAAATATAAAAAAGAAGCGCCAATGTTAGGAAAACAAATATCCATCCCCACACTTCAATCACGCTCCTTTTTAATCAAATTTGAAGCCAATACCCCATACTGTCTTAATATAGTTTGTCTCTTCATGATTTAATTTACTTCGTAGATTACTGATATGCATGTTAATCGTTTTATCACTGTCAAAATAGGGCTCATTCCAGACACTTTCATAAATATTAGCGCGGCTGAACACTTTTTGTGGATTCTCTAGAAAAAGAAGAAGAATGGCGTACTCTCGTCCAGTTAAACGTATCAGTTGAGCATCAACTTTCACATCCCGAGTTTCCAAATTGACGCTTATATTTTTGTAATGAATTTCTTTCTGATTGTTTACTGGTGCCTTTATTGCATGGCGTAATTGGATGTTAATTCGGGCAAGGAGCTCCTTCACATCAAACGGTTTCGTCAAGTAATCATCTGCCCCATTGGTCAAAAGCTCTAATTTCGAATCTTGATCCGTTTTAGCGGAAATGACAATCACTGGTACTCCTGAGTTATGCCGAACTTCTTGAAGAAATTCTTCCCCATCCATCCCCGGTAACATCAAATCTAAGAGAACTAAATCAACTTGACTTTGTTCGAAGAGTAGTTTTCCTTCTGTCCCTGAGTATGCACTTAGTGTGTTGAAACCATCCAATTCTAACGTTTCTTTCAATAGGGAATGAATCGCCATATCGTCTTCAATAATTAATATTGTTATCAACTTTCACCGACCTACTTTATATCTGCTCGTTTAAAAACCAAAATTCCTATAATTGATGATAACACGATTGTGATGAAACTAACCAATATCATGTCAGAGTACTTCGCCACATCTATTGGACTTGCGAAATCGGAATAGAACAAAAATGATTCTGTAAACCAGAAGGTCACATGTTTAAAATGTTCGGTTTCTAGAAAAATTCCTGCACCAAAGCCTGTTCCAATCGTATAAAGAAAACTCCAAACAAGAGAAATGGCACTGTTTTTTGTTATAAAACTAATCATCACATAGATCGATACATTAGCCAGAATCAATAGATAAAGCGTCATAAAAGTTTTAAGGGCATACCAGCCATAATTATTTATTTCGGACACTTCACCAAAGCCTAAAACGATTGAAAAACAAATCATCCCCAGTGCTGTCAAAACGACTACACCAACAAATGCAAGGAGTGAAACCATCAGTAATTTTGACAAATAATAATGAATGCGACTTCGCCCTAAAGACAACGCATTGCGAATAGTCCCATTTTGAAATTCTTCACCTATGAAAAATCCAATAAATGCACACATCGTGAGTAAAACAGTCAAGCCATTTTTCTCCATCATGAGAATCCCTGTTGCCCCGTTAATGACCGTATCTTTTGCCTGAATAAGCTCGGTTCCATAACCCACCATCATTTTACTATTCACCGCTTGGATGATAGGAAGTATGGATAAAATACTTAGAACAATCAATAACTTTTTGCTTCGAATTAATTTGATTCTCTCAGCCGTTAAGAGATTAAGCATGATGGTTTCCCCCTGTTAACTGTAAAAAGTAATCTTCAAGTTTCTGTCTAGTTGTCCCGATTCGAGAAACAGTAACATTAGCATGAACTAATGAACGATTGATTGTCGCTACATCATTTAAGCGTTCATAAATGTTTATTCCCGTTCCGTTAATGACTTCATAATCACCAATCCCCAATTCATCTAGTACGACAACAGCCTTTTGAACGTCTTTAGTCTCTAATTCAATATATTGGCGCGTTTCATTTGCAAGCTCTTCTCTTGAAAGCTCTTTGATAAGTTTTCCATCATGTAAAATGCCGTAATGGGTAGCGATTTGTGATAGCTCATCAAGTAAATGACTTGAAAGTAAAACAGTGATCCCCCGTTCAGATACCAATCGATGAATAATTTCACGCATTTCAACAATTCCTGAAGGATCAAGCCCGTTCGTTGGCTCGTCTAAAATTAAAAATTCTGGATGTGTAATAAGCGTTGAAGCGATTGCTAAGCGTTGGCGCATTCCTAATGAAAAATTCTTCGCTTTCTTTTTCCCGGTATGCTCCAGGCTCATTAAACGAAGCAAATCATCAATCTCCCGTTCGCTTACCCCACCGTTTGCCGCTTGGACTCTAAGATTATCTCGAGCTGTTAATTCTGGGTAAAGGGCTGGCGTTTCGATCGACTGCCCCATTTTCCTTCGTGCCTGCTGCAACCCCTTCATACCTGTTTTCTCAAACAATTCGATATCACCCTCATCGATTGTAATTAATCCCATAACAGTGCGCATGAAAGTCGATTTTCCTGCACCATTCTCACCGATCAGGCCGTAAATCATTCCTCGCTTTATTTTGATTGACACTTTATCGAGTACCTTGTGTTTCCCATATTTTTTTGAAACATTGGTTGCTTTAAGAATTATTTCACTCATAATGTTCTTCCTTTCGAACTTGATAAACTTAGGATAAACAATACATATAAAAATTTTGACTAGAAAAAGATAAAAAAAGGATAAAGAAATTCAAAAAGGCGGAATCCAATTTGAAATATTGGTTCCGCCTCTTAAAATGCATTTTCTCCTAGCCCCGAATAAACCCACCTTCAGAATGAATCACCTGACCAGTGATCCATTGTGCATCATCACTCGCGAGAAAGGCAATGATTCTCGCAACATCTTCTGGTTGGCCAATTCGACCCATCGGAAATTTTGGTAATAAATATTCTCTAATTTCATCGTTCATCCATGTTGAATCTGTCGGTCCTGGATTTACTGAATTCACCGTTATTCCTATTGGCGCAAGCTCTTGAGATAATGAGCGAGAAAAAGCAGAAATAGCACCTTTTGTTGCTACATAAGCTAACTCTCCTGGCATTGGTCCTAAATCTTGTCCTGAAGTCAAATTAATAATTCTGCCTTTATGTAAGTTTGATTTTTCAAAACGACGGGCGAATTCTACGCAAAGAAGAAAAGTAGTTCTCATATTAACAGCATAATGTTTATCTAGTGTACTAGCATCCAAAACCAAAAATCCATCATTCTTTGAATGAGCGGCATTATTGACAAGGATAGATGGGGTACCAAGTTTATTTTCCACAGCATGAAGGATTTTTACTGCCGCATTAACTTCTGATAAATCGATGTTCAGATTCTCACAACGGACACCCATATTGACCATTTCCTGTTGAAGCTCTTCAATCCAAGCCTGTTCCGATTTCCAATGGGTAAAGAAGATATCCACCCCTTGTGAAGCGAGTTTTCGGCATATTGCCGTTCCTATATCTCTTGAACTACTAGCTCCAGTCACAATCGCAACTTTGTTTTTCAATTCCATTATCCAAGGCCTCCAAATTTGTGATCCCACAGTGTGGACAATCTTTTACCTTTTTCCCGTGCAAAATAGATACATTCTTTCTGCTTGTTTTCCATCTTTCACCAATCCAAGGAGTTTACAAGTTTCGATCGTAAATTCAGGGTAAGAAGTTCCTTTTGCCGTTATGTATCCTGCTCCGACTTCCACATCCGCCCCCGTATAAGTGGATTGGGAAAATATATTTTGATAATATTTAAATGTCCCTTCCATGCAAGTGAATTTTTTCTCAGCAATTATTCCCGCTTTTGCAAGTAACACTGCTGATGCATAAATTGATGCAATTGGAACTTCTAAACGATAAGCTCTCTTCAGGGCGTTCTCGACCATTTCTTCATCTATTACTTTTTCAATCCCATCCCCACCAGAGATCAGAATTAAGTCAATTTCTTCTAAGTTCACTTCATTTAGAGAAATATCGGCATTTATGTTTAAGCCACCAAGACTTTCAACAGAGTTCCCGTCAATCGTTGCAGTTGTAATCTCTGCATTCCCTTACTTTTTTAGAAAAAATAATGTATGGGCAATCTCAAAATCTGCATATTGTGGATAAGCAAAAAATAATACTTTAATCATCTTTCCCCCTCCGGCCATCTATTTTTTAAACGCCAGCCCTTCTTCCTCTAACGAAGCTCTCAGCATCGGTAAAGAAGCAGGACCTATTCCATGGAGTTTTAGAATTTCTTTTTCGCTGTAATTCGAAAGCTCTTGTAAAGTCTCAATCCCTTCGTGAATCAAGGCATTTCTTGCAGGTGAGCTAAGTTTCGATAGGAATCCACTCTCAGGCTTATTCTCCTTATTGCAAATCGGACAGCTTTGACAATTACTACTTTTGTAATACTCATGACCTTTTTCACAAACCCTAAGCCTTTTTCTCGTTTCCATTAAAACACCTCCAAATCAATTACTCTAAATATAATTCACTCGCTCAACCAAAAAGCACTTACTCCAGTATATCTAAAAGTAATTTCTAATATCTATTGGTAATTCTTCTACTGCAAGAATTTTTAATCTAGGTGTCCCTGAGGAAGTCACAATGACATATGTTTTTTCATCATACTCAATTAGCGTTAACTGACTTATACGGTTCGCAGACGTATCCACTCTGTTTATGTAATCAAAATCTTCCTTTTTAAAATTCTCACCGTTACCTTCTAATATTAAATCCCTGCACCTCTTCAAAATCATTTGCAAAGGAGAGCTCTTGGTATATTTCAATCGAATTTTTTGATTTAAGAAAGTAAAGATAATCGTTCAAGCAACACAGAAGTATAAAAAGTACAATTATCAATAGTACTCCAGTTGTAATGCTTTTCTTTTTTATAAATTCCACATGATCGGTTCCTCTTCCAAGCACTACTAATTCCCATAAACTACTTAAATTAATTGGATAGCACGATTGCTCTAATTGTAACAAAAAACAAAAACCACTGATAATTTGCCAATATTACAGAAATTAACAAAACAAAAAATAGCATACCAACCATCCTAGAGAAAAATTGGTATGCTACCTAGCAATTTAATATAGCTTTCTTATTCGTACGTAATTTTGTTCACCGTCTCCGCATCGAGGCGTTTAATCACTTCTGCAATTAGTTTAACAGCATTATCATAATCATCCCGGTGTAACATTGCTGCGTGTGAATGAATGTATCTTGTTGCAACTGAAATTGCTAAAGATGGGACACCTTCATGTGATAAATGAATAGAACCAGCATCTGTTCCGCCGCCTGCTACGAGATCAAACTGATAAGGAATGTTTAATTCATCGGCTACTCCTGTAACGAAATCACGAAGACCTTTATGGGAAACCATCGAAGCATCATATAAAAGAATTTGAGGGCCTTTCCCCATCTTACTCATTGCTTCCTTCTCACTTATTCCTGGAGTATCTCCAGCAATCCCGACATCTACCGCAAAGCCGATATCAGGCTTGATCTTATATGAAGCTGTTTTTGCTCCTCTTAAGCCAACCTCTTCTTGAACATTTCCAACTCCATAAACGATGTTTTCGTGGTTTTCACCTTTTAGTTGCTTTAAGACGTCAATTGCAATTGCACAGCCGATACGGTTATCCCATGCTTTTGCAAGAAGCATCTTCTCATTGTTCATAACGGTAAATTCGAAATACGGTACGACCATATCTCCTGGCTTTACGCCCCATTCTTGAGCCTCTTCACGGCTTGATGCACCAATATCAATAAACATATCTTTAATCTCAACCGGCTTCTTACGTGCTTCTGGAGATAAAATATGTGGTGGCTTCGAACCGATTACCCCTGTCACGCCTCCTTTGTTGGTCACAACAGTCACACGTTGGGCGAGCATCACTTGTGACCACCAACCACCAACTGTTTGGAAGCGTAAAAACCCTTTATCATCAATTTGCGTTACCATAAAACCGACTTCATCTAAATGACCTGCTACAACTATTTTAGGTCCGCCTTCTTTTCCGACCTTTTTCGCAATTAGGCTCCCTAAGCCATCAGTGGTCACTTCATCTGAAAATGGTGCAATATACTTTTTCATGACTTCTCTTGGTTCTCTCTCATTACCGGGAATTCCCTTTGCATCTGTTAATTCCTTAAGCATCAATAAGGTTTCATCTAATTTAGTCATTATTTCGACTCCCTTAATATGTAGAATATGGATTCATTATAACGAAAATTCTTGCAAATGTACAAATTAATAACCTTCCTGTTGCCTCTTATAATTTACTTCATTTTTTGCGATATATGCTTCCTTTATTTCGGTATCGCTAAACCCAAGTAATGATGCTAATAATAAGTAATGTTCAAACATCTTTTCGTAGCTACTGCGCGATTTTACAGCGCGAAACGTATGGACAGATTCATATACTTTTAAAAATTGCTCAGTTAGGCTAAGTTCATTTTGCTCCTGTGCGGATATGGTTTCGATGCCCGCAAAGCCACATTCAATCCCTAATGAGACCATAAAATGTATTCCATCGACAAATTCCTCAAGAATGACACTTCGAGGAGACGGGTCTTTCAAGCTCCAAAATTTGAAACAGCGAGTCTCATTGGCAAGTTCACCTAATTCTACTAACAATGCCAGCGTTTTTCGGTCAAATAAATCTTCATCTTCCAACTGGTGCTGCTGTTCAATATGCTGATCTAATTCTTTTTGCATTAAAAAAATTTCTTTTAACTCCATCTATGTCCCCCACTATCTAATATTTACAGTTTGGTGATGATGAGACTTTTGCTCATTATCGTTCTGCTATGATGAAATGAGAAAACCATCTCTCATTTCTACAATCAGAGCACTCCATTCAGTTTGTTGAAAGCATATGCTCCTTACAAACTGGGAGTAATCTTCTATTTTCATCATAACGAAAACTGGGAAGAAATGAAATATCACATTTTTTTTGAAAATATATTTAAAAACATGAAACCTTTTCTTTTCTCATTCGTATATAAGGCAAAATGACTGGAGGACGACGCTATGTGGATGATACGTTTTCTATTATTTGCCCTCATAATCTTTTTAATATATAGCTTAATTAAATATTTGCTTAATCCAAAACGAAAACTAGAACTCGCTCACGAACAGAAACGTTTCTATTTCCTTGATAATAAAAATAATGTGCGAAAAAACTTTCTTATTACGTATAAAGGGGTTCTGTTTGAAGGTGAAAAATATTTAGGCACTACAGAAAATGCCTTTGAGGTTGTGAATGTATTTATATGGCCTCATCGCATTGCTTCTTTAAATGGCCTTGTTCGAGAAGATTTTGAGTTTATTGAAAGAAAAGTTCAAGAAAGCTATCCTAATGCAAGCATCGATTGGAAGAGCCCGATTCATGAATTTATGAAAAAGAACGGTCATTCTAAATCACCTTTTAGGGATGAATAACACCTGACATCCAAACGGTAGGCAAGCTCGAAATTTTCGAGCTTGCCTACCGTTTTTTCCATGAGAAATTTCACCCTTTCCCCTCATAGAAGGGAAAGCTTTATGTTATTATATACACGCTCGAAAATCATTATCTCCTCTGACCAATTTTCAAGACCTATTTTTTAAGCTGTCGCTTTAAAAAAATCACTCCACTTAATGACAGTCAATTTCTCCCTCAAAATATAGACAAGAATAGAAAGAGAAAATAAAATAACCAGAATCATTGTCGGTGTAAAACGGCTGATAAATTCACCAAAGACGGTGTAAAAGAAGGCAAGAGGAAGATTGGTCAAAAAAGAAGCTTTCATATAATCCTTAAAACCTCGATATCGTTCTAAGAGGCAAAAACTTAACAGATGATAATGAATAAATGGAATCAAGCGCAAAATCGCCACTTGGCCAGTCGTTAAATTCCGATATTCACCAAACCACTTTTTCTTAATATTACTTAGTTTTCCATGGGTCTTCGGCATTCGCTGTATCAATACAAAAAAGAGAAAGCTGCTTAATAACAAACCGATCACAGAGTAAAAGGTGCCAGCAACAGTTCCAAATAATACTCCTCCAGCAATACAGATAACCACAACTGGTATAAATAGAAACTGCCTCAGAAAATGTAATAGAATAAATGCTATCGGTGCTAAAAACCCGCTTGTTTGTGCGATGACCAAAAGCATTGCTACCTGTTCTTCCATGCTACCACCTTCTTTTTATGTTATATCCAGATGCCAAGGGGTTATTTAAAAAAACAGATTTAAAATAGATGGGTTATTAAAGCTTATCGCCTTATTTTAGCTTTTATGACAAAAACATTGGGTGGGCATCATTCAAAAAGAAAATGTCCGAGCATCCCTATTTGTAGCAATGACAATGCCGGAAACCCCCATTTAAACGCGATGTGCTTTGTTTTATGACGAAACCAGTTCATTCCTATATTATGATAAGTGGGATTATTGTACATTCATACTCTAACTCGATTATTATTGGCTTTTTAGTAAAATTAGATCAATTTTACTTTTGGACAAAAAAACTATTATTATTTTCTACTATGATAAAATAATTGGATTAATATTGGTAAAATGGTTCAATATCGTGTTCTTTTTCACATGAAAAAATTGGACAATTTTCACCCATGTAAATCTACATTAATAATATGACCTTAATTCTTTCCTTTTTGCTACTCGCCCCATAAAATCGAATCTTATTCAAATTTCGGTTATAATTATTTGTGGTTGATAAAATGTAACTCCTTTACATAATTCAAATAATTGAGATTTAAAGGAATAAGATGGAGGTTAATTTGAAATTGATTTTTCTTGTATTTGTATACTTATTTTTCTTTAATACTGTTGGTATGGTATTGATGTACCTAGATAAAAAAAAGGCTATCAAAGGGGAGTGGAGAATTAAAGAAAAAACATTATTTAAAATTGCGTTGTTGGGTGGCTCTGTTGGAATTTTGCTAGGCGGCCAGCAATTTCGGCATAAAACCCACCATAATTCATTCAAATATGGAATTCCGGTTATCATTACATTCCAAATCGCATTGATCATCTTTGCCATTTATTTCTTTCAAAATAACCCCATTTGATGAAAGGACATAAAATGCAATTCACCAATAATCCCCAAAACTAAATAATGGTTTTATCATAAAAAGGGATAACGTTCTGCTATCCCTTTTACATATGATTCTATTCTTTTACTTTTAGCAATCGTAAACTGTTTAATGTTACAAGTAACGTTGCTCCCATATCAGCAAATATCGCTATCCATAGTGTTAACCAACCGGGCATGACTAACAGTAATGCCACTAATTTAATCGCTAAAGAGAAGGTAATGTTTTGCTTGATGATTGTTAAAGCCTTACGGCTTAATTTTATTGTATATGGTAACCTACTCAAATCATCAGACATTAATGCGATGTCAGCCGTTTCTAAAGCTGTATCAGTTCCAGCACCACCCATCGCTACACCAACGGTAGATGCTGCAAGTGCTGGAGCATCGTTCACGCCATCTCCGACCATTCCCACACTTTGATGTTTTTCTCGAAGTTCTTTAATGAAATTCAACTTATCCTCTGGAAGTAAATCAGCTTTAATATCAGAAACACCAATTTGTTTTCCAATTGCACTTGCAGTTCTTTGATTATCACCTGTAAGCATTACTGTTTCAATTCCAATATTATTCAATTTACCGATGACTTCTTTTGATGTTTCCCTAATTTCATCAGCTACAGCAATTAACGAAAGAATCTCTTTTTTCGTTCCTAGCACCATCACGGTTTTTCCTTGGGTCTGCATTTCTGTAATCTTTTGTTTTCTATCACTTTCAATGCTTCCATGCAATTCTTCAAAAAGTGCTGGGCTTCCGACATAATACTTTTCGTTATTTACTTTGGCTTTTACACCTTTACCCGTAATGGATTGGAAGTCTTCAATCATTACATCATTAAAGTCTGATCCATTTTCTTCTGCTTTTCTCATAATTGCTGAAGCAAGTGGATGCTGCGATCCTTTTTCAATGGCTGCTGTTATGGTCATTAATTCATTTTCATTTCCACCATATGTCACAATGTCTGTTACAGCAGGAATCCCTTTTGTTAATGTTCCTGTTTTATCAAAGGCAATCGCTTTTAAGTGTCCTGCTTCTTCTAAATGGATACCACCTTTAATTAAAACACCATTTTTCGCTGCATTTCCTATTGCTGTAACAACAGCAACTGGAGTTGAGACTACTAAGGCACAAGGACAACCAACCACTAACACAGCTAATCCTTGATAAATCCATTGGCTCCAGTCTCCCCCAAATAATGGTGGAACTACCGCAATTAAAAGAGCTAGTATCACAATCGCTGGTGTATAGTATTTTGCAAATTTATCGACAAACGCTTGAGAAGGGGCCCGTTCTGCTTGGGCTTCTTCTACCAAGTGAATGATTTTTGAAAGAGTAGTATCTTCAACTCGTTTTGTTACTTTAACCTCAAGTAACCCTTCTTCATTCAGGGTTCCTGCAAATACTTCATCATGTGTGGTTTTCGTTACTGGAACACTTTCACCTGTAATCGCAGCCTGATTTAATGTCGATGTACCTTTAACCACTACTCCATCCATTGCTAACTTTTGACCGGGCTTAACAATCATGATGTCTCCAACTTGAATATCATCAACATGAATCATCATTTCTTCATTGCCACGTCGAATTAACGCTTCTTTTGGGGCAATATCCATTAAAGATTCAATAGATTGACGTGCTTTATCCATTGAATAACGCTCTAATGCTTCACTAATCGCAAATAGGATAACAACGGTTGCCCCTTCACCCCATTCACCAATGATTGCAGCTCCTATAATGGCAATAGTCATAAGCGTATTCATATCGAAATTTAATCTGCTTAGATTTTTGAGACCTTTAATGAATAACGAATATCCACCGATTAAAATGGACCCTGCATATCCAATTGTCGGTAGAACATGCTCCTCACCATACTGCTCTCCTAAGAACCAACTAACCACAAGTAAAAGAGCTGATATATATACCTTAATGTTTTCTTTCTGCTTCCAAAAAGGTTCTCGCTCTACCCTTTGTTCTTTTTCATCTCGAATTTTTAAATTTTCAAATGCTCCTGCTTTTTCTAATTCTTCAATTGTTGTCGTCCCTTTAACATAAACTTTAGATGCTCCGAAGTTTACTTTCGCATCCTGAACACCGGGAAGTTCTTTAACATTATTTTCAAAAATGGCTGCACAGTTAGTACAAGTAAATCCTTGAACACGATAGGCTTTCATTTCTTCTTCATATAGTTTTGCTTTCTCACTAGACATTGCTCTTCACCTCTTTCTTATGTGCTAATGCAATCATCATAATTTGTCTGATATGCTCATCATCTAATGAATAAAATGCCAGTTTGCCTTCTTTTCTAAATTTCACAACCCCCTGTTTATGAAGGGAGCGTAAATGATGAGAAGCATTTGCAACTGTAACACCTACTATATTTGCGATGTCACACACACACAGTTCTTCATCTTGACACAAAGCATAGGTAATTTTTGCTCTATTTTCATCAGCAATAGCTTTTAACATTTGGGCAACACTAACAATGTCAATTGCTTGTAAATCCCCTTGTATTCGATTGACTTTTTCTTCATCATAACAATAAATCTCACAGGTATCTTTTTTATTCATTTTCTCACTCCATTCTCATTCAAGTATTCATTTGATTATATTATACTTCATTTAACCAAATACATTCAAGTATATATTTGAATGTTTTTAAAATAAGAATCTGGATAATTCTGACTCCTGATGTTTGTTTTTCTTAATTAACCTTTCTTCGCATAAAATTAAGTCCACGATTTGTTTATGAAAACAAAAGAACAAGCTATAATGAATAGCTTGTTCTTTATAAATTTTTGGATTCAACTATCCTCTAATTCCTTAGATTTTAAATCAACTGAAGGATACAATTTTTTTATTATTCTGATCAGCAACTTCCTTACGCAATTTATTGTTTTCAATTTCTAATTTTTGAATATCCTTTTGTCTATCTTCTATTTGTTGGATAAGACGTTTATTTTCAGCTTCCAACTTTTCTATATATAATTTCATTTCGAAGCTGTCAACTACTTTCTGTCTTAATCCATCTATATACATGGAAAGCTCCCCTTTTTCACTTTTGAGCTTTTTAGTCCTATTTATATTCAAAATGTCGTCTTTTTCAATTTCTTGAATTCGTTTTTCAATATAGAGTTTTAATGTATTTGTATTGAGGTTAATCTGGCTTCTTGGTACTTTTGCCCCCGATGAAACAGAGGAAATAGATAGTTTATTAGACTGCTTTATTTGTTCGTTTAATTGTCTTTGTTTCATACAGAACTTTTGTAGATATTCTTCTAACAAGATCAATTGATCCTGTATTTTTGTGCTACTAATTTCACTTAATTCACCAATACCATATCTTAGAGTGTTTTCATTTACACACTCTTTAAGTTCAATGTCGATGCCCATTTGGTAATCTCCTTGTTAACATTTTCAATATCGGAAATTATGATTTTTAATTGTGGGTAAGAAGATAAAATGAATTCTTTTCCTTTCTCGTTCAAAATAGAAAGAAGTAATTCATGCTCTTGTAAAACCCGGTTTTGATAAAACTTAATTAAAGAAGAAAATTCATTCTCATAATCCCTTTGATACTTTGAGTCCTGTTGAACTAATTCTTTGTTATGTTGAACGATTTTTGACTTATCAATAAATCGTTTATAGGTGAAATCAAACGATTCAATATTAGGTACTTTTGGACTTAGAAAATACCATTTTTCAAAGGTTGCAAGACGATATTGACGCTCACACAACATTCCTAAATGTTTAGTACATACCCCAACAACGCTTTCACGTAAGGGGTTATATTTTAATGTATTGATAATTTCATCAATATCTTTAAAAATATTGAATTTCTTCTTTTTGAGAAATTTATTAATCTCTTCATATGCTTTTATTAATTCTGGTTCTGATAGTTCTTTTTTTATCAAGTGATTTTGATTGTTTAGTTCCAAACCTAAAGAAGTTCCATCATTCGTTGCCCGTTGAAATAGTGTTTCCTTTATAAGTTCATCTCTAAAATAGTGCTTTGTCATTTCTTCAGTCAAATGATTCATATGCTCTCTTATCCATTGCAAACTAACTTTATCTTTTAGAATATTAGCAACGGCTACTCTAAATTGATGTGGATTTAAAGTATAAATAGTATCACCTTTTTTGGGGACATTTGGTAAGGTTTTTGGGATTGTACTCTTTAAATAGCTGTCAATCTTCAGTAAATGAATTTGGGCTTTTTCATATTCAGATATACGATCAAACAATTCATTTTGATTTCTATAAAAAAAGGCATCAAAGAGATAATCAAATGTTGTCCGACCATATATCTTATTAAACTTGTTCAAAAATAGATAATTGGTGCTTCCCTTTTTTCTCCTGTCTTTTGAAAGTTTCACAAGAATCTGATAAGCCTGTACAGTTTCAGGAAAAGCGATTGTTTTAGTCCATTTGCCATTATTTTCAGCAGTTGTTTTAAAAGTAAAAAATTCAAGTATGAATGCTTTTGCTTTTTTGTTTAAGATTGTAATGTCCTTTAATTTACCAGCTTCTAATCTGTGAAGTTCTCCTTTTCTCATTCCTGTGTGGGATAAAATAACAATTAGACACGCCATCATTCGATCTTGTTTTCTAAGGCTTTCATCCTTCATATCTTTTAAGGCACATTTAACAACAAGATTAAAAATTCTTTTTGGGATATTTGGTGTTTTACGAACCTCTTTTTCCGCTTTTCTTTCTGCTATTGGAACAGTAAGTATCTTTTGAAACTCCGATAAATCTATGTCACATCCAGCGAATTGAACTTCCTGCAAAAATCTCCCAACACTTTTAAGGAGCGTTGATAGATAGTTTTTTGTTAAATTACTTTTTTTAAGAGTTTCTACATATTCCTTAATGATCTCTGGTGTTAGGTATCTTAAATCATACATAAATTTTTCTTTTTCCAGATAAAAAATGAATCTTTTTATATCATTGAATCTGCTATAAACTGTACTGTTTCTATTTCGTTTATTAAACAGCTCACGCAGCATAATTTTTTTCAATAATACTCTAAACATTTTTGACTTGATAGGGGAAAAATCAAGTGGGTGTGCCTTTGGGTGTAGTTTATCGGCAATCTCCCATCTATTATCAGAAAACCTCAAATTTGTCCTAATCAAGAGGGGGGGTTCATCAATAAAATCACTTTCTAGGTAATTCTGTTGCCCGGATAAAGTACTTGCATTATCTATATTCCACTCTATTTTCTCAGTGTTCATTTTTCCCCTCCATAATCGAATACATTTTTGCTAAGTAACTTCCATACAACTCCATCAAACCTGAATAAAAGTTCCTCTCAGCCACTGAGGTCGCATTTTCTTTATTTTTTTTATAAACTTTCATTTTCTCTTCAAAATAAGAACTTCGTTCAATAGTTGTTACAAACTTTTTACAAGTCAAACATTTATAAAAACTTTCTTCGTCCAGTCCAACTTTTATACATGATTCACTTGCACAATTACCCGCACCATCTTGAACAGGTGGTAAGTTTTTAACTGATTCAATATCAACAACTTCTCCCTGTAATTCATCATCCAAAATTGAAACTTCATAAAGTGCCTCAACATACCGTTTTGTATTCTCTCTATCACGATAATGTTTAGCTGCAACTCCGGCTGTGTTTCCTGTGATTACGCCAACCTCTAATGTTGAAATAAGACCATCCTCAACCATTTGCCAAGCTCTCTCAATATATGTATCTCGTAAATTATTAGGGCTGTACTGTAATCTAATTTTCTCTTGATCATATAAGTTCTTACAAACTTCTGTAAATAAATGAATAAATCTTCCCTTTATTCTAATCACTTTATTATCAAGATAGTAATGACTACAAATAAAAATATATTTTTTTAAAGGTGAATCTGCTTTTTCATAAATTGCTTGAGTTAGTTTTAAAGCCCTTTCAATTAATCGAATATGTTCTATCATGAAGATCTCTGTCTTATATTTTCTTCCAGAAGTCTTAGAGTAATATTTAATTGTGCCAAATTCCCCACTATCATCAATTGATACAATGCAATCTCTTTCTAATCCCAATATCTCACCGTGACGAAGTTTTGTTTCAATAGATAATTGTAAAACAATTAATAATGTTTCATCTTCTTTAGTCTTTACTCTTCGAGTAAATTCCTTTTGTATTTCGGTAAAGTCTTCTGATGGAATTGGAATTCCACCCTTATTTTCAATTTGAATTGAACTGAATTGGTCAATACTCAACATAGTAATGCTATATTTACGTTGAATATGTTTTAGATAACTGCGTATGATAACAATTCGTGATTTGGTTGTTTTATCGTTGTAATTTTCATTTGATATGAGACTTGCATGATAATAAATTAAAAATCTGTTTGAAAAAGGATTAACCTCACTTGAACCCAATAGTTTGTCGGATACCGTTAATGAAGGTTTTAAGGTTAATACTTTCATTTCATCTTGATAATACATTTCTGCTTGGTTTAAAAAGTCTACTAAGACATAAAAATGGTTGTAAGTACCTCGATATGTCAAATCAGATTTCCATATGTAATCTTTTAAGTCTTCTCTAAATTCGATATTGTGTACCTTCTCAAAGTTCATAAAGGAATTATTAATGTTTCCTATGTGAGTTCCACTTTTATTAAGGTCAGCAACAACAAACCACTTATCGCTTTCAGAATAGTCGCCTATTCCATTGGTGTTTACAACCTCATAGCCCTCTTCAAGACTTTTTTGATATAGGTTGTGTGTGAAAAGATCTCTGTTGAAAAAAAACGAATTGAATAACCTTTCTCCTGTTTCTTCTAAATACATATCATCTATGTATCTATAAAACATTGAGAGAAAAGGGTAGGCTTCACGTCTTCCAAGAGGATTATATTCATCATTCATGCGATTAAAATAGATCAATTGCTCTTTAAACGTTTTCTCGTTAAAATCCTCAAATCTATTAATTTTGTAGCCACTTAAACTATCCTCAAATAATGTAGTCATTACTCTATGTTGGATGGTAAATTTGAAACCGCTTTGTTGATCAAAAATCTCTAAAAAACTTTTCACAATACTAAATAAAAACTTATTATCCGTAGGCATAAAAAAATTGCCGTACATGAACTTATTATGAGCGTAATAACCTATCTGTATAATTTGTCCAACCTTTGAATTAATCGGAAAATTGGTACTGATTCTTTCAATAAAAGGAGTTATATTAAGTTTTTTCTTACTTCTCAATTCAAACTCATATGGCAAGAACAGATTTCTATAATTTACTATAAACAACTTCACTTCGGGATTCTTAATCACATCAAAAGAGATGATATTTTGATATAAATTGCTAATCAGCTCTCTTGATGTTTGGGAGAAATTACCAAGTTTAGAGATTTCATGAAAAATGAAACAATAATTTTCCCAATTAAAATCCTCTTGGCTTCGTATGTATTTTCCGATAATTAACAAAAATTTTTTGATATACAATAATTTCAAGTTTCCTCTTTTTGCTTTGAATTTCCGTTTCATCAGAATGTCGCAAGTATCCTTAGTTTGAAGCCATTCCCAAAGTAAATTTTTTATTTGCAAATCGGATTCAAGAGATGCAATTATTGAGATAATGGTCTCGTTTTCAATGTCAGTATAATAATCATTTGTTTTTGTCTTTATCATAAGTCTCTTTGTACCTTTCGTTGTTTTTCCTCAATAATTCTACTTTATCTTCATCATCAGGATTATAATAGGCTTCACAACTTTTCGGACTGGCATGACGAAGTTCTTTTTGCAGTTCTAAAATTTGCATTCCACTTTTAACTCGTTTCATAGCGAAAGCATGTCGAAAACGATGGCTTAAATTAGTAGATTTAGAACCTTTATCTACATGAATCCCTGCTTCTTTAAAAATCCCCCGAAGAACATACCCCCATCCAGCCTGTGTAATAGGAGTATAGTGTTGGTGATTTAAAAAGATATATTGATTCTCATTGTTTACAAGGTGAGTCGTACTAACCCTGTCTGCTACTGCATTATTTTTTAGGTTTTCCCTTTTAATTGGACTTTTACTTAAAAGAATGTCATCTCTCGATTCGTCTATGTATTCTTGAATCAATTCTGCCATTTCTTCTTCAATTAGAACCGTCTGGTATCCAAGGTGATTACCTTGTTCTCTATACCAAGCATCATTATATTCATCTTTCGATGTAGGAGTTATAACCCCTTTGGCCCTTTGTGTGGGCTTGTCAGACATTCTATCACGGATGATGAGGTTATAATAACCTTCTTTATATGATGGCACTATATCTTCAAATGTTAGCCCTAAAACCTCTCCTATACGCAGCCCATAATTATACATCAAATCAATAATCACTTTTTCACGTATCCCATAGCTTCTTTCAATTACATCCATAATTCTTTCGTATTGATATGGCTTTATGTATTTCGGAACAGATTGTTGCTTAAATACTTTTTTATTTGCCTTGTATCGTTCCTGAGTCCCTTTATGTGCATGTGCAAAGAATCCATTACCTATAGTTGTACCTATTTTTATCGTTTCAAACAAAAATGAATCTGTTATGCCATACATTTTCTCTAAAAAATTTCTATAAACATTTAGATAGTTGTTATATGTCTGATTGTCTCGTCTAACTCGGAGATCAACACTCCATACACTACCCTCTTTTTTCCCCCCTTCTAAAAACAAGCGTAGATCCCTAATATCACCGCTAGTTAAATTTTGCGGATTATCAATATGTACAAGTTCCAAAAAGGAGTAGAACACCTTTAAAGCTGAAAAAGCAGTTTCTCTTTTTTTATATTTGTCATCGCCAATCTTTTCATTCAAATAGATATTGGCATCTTCTATTAAGTTTCCTTTTAAATCTGTAATTATGAAGTAAGTTTTCCTTCTTACGGTTGATAGCTTTATAAAGCCAATCATCCCAAACTTTTGGATAAGCTCATTATTACTGTCGTATCGTTCATAAACTGTTCCTAACGATGTTTGTCTATCCTTAATTACACCCATATAGTTTTACCCCCAAGGTATAAGGTCCTCGGTCTATCGACCTGCGGATACGCCTCCCGCTGTGGGCTACGTCCCCATCCAACTACAAATAGAACCTTTATGTTTTTCTTTATAAATGGATATAGACAATAACCCCACTAATCATAATTATAGAACACCATAAAAAAATATCCTATACTTTCTTGAAATCATGTACAGATACTTGGCTTTTCATAACCTGCCGTCATCCCGAGAGCACCACCTATTAGCGCTACCGTCCATAATGTTTTTTCACTAATACGATATTCATTTTTCTTTGCCCTTTGCTTATCACTATACATGAGATAAAGTCCAATCACATTGATTGCTACTATGTAGATTATCGCTTCTAGCATTCCTTTTCATTCCTTTCTCAAAAGATACATAAAAGCCATCCTCTCACTGGAGAGAATGGCTTTATTGAAATAAGTGAGAGCGACGGATGTCGATTTTCACCTATATTTTATTTGCTTAAGTTTTGCTTTGCAACTGATGCTAATTCAGCAAATGCTTTTTCATCTGAAACAGCTAAATCAGCTAACATTTTACGGTTTACTTCGATACCAGCTTGCTTTAAACCAAACATTAAACGGCTGTAAGAAAGTCCGTTCATGCGAGCTGCAGCATTGATACGAGTAATCCAAAGCTTACGGAAGTCGCGCTTTTTCTGGCGACGATCACGATAAGCGTACATTAATGATTTCATTACTTGTTGGTTAGCAACTTTATATAATGTATGTTTTGAACCGAAATAACCTTTAGCTAATTTTAAAACCTTTTTACGACGTTTGCGAGTAACTGTACCGCCTTTTACACGTGGCATTCTATTTCCCTCCTATATTCCTCAGTTTTACTTAAGGTTGACTAATAAATTACGGATGCGCTTGTAATCGCCAGAAGAAACAAGAGTTCCTTTGCGAAGCTTACGCTTTTGTTTTTGAGATTTGTTAGCAAACATATGACTTCTGTATGCATGAGAACGCTTCAGTTTACCAGATCCTGTTCTCTTGAAACGCTTTGCAGCGCCGCGGTGAGTTTTCATTTTTGGCATTTGGAATTTCCTCCTTATTACTTTTCGTTTTTAGGGGCAAGCATCATAAACATGCTTCTTCCGTCCATCTTTGGATGAGATTCAACAGTTGCAACCTCTTTACAGCTTTCCGCAAAACGGACTAAAACACGTTGACCGATTTCTTTATGAGTAATGGCACGACCTTTAAATCGAATCGATGCTTTTACCTTATCGCCTTTTTCTAAAAATTTAATGGCATTTCGTAGCTTTGTATTAAAGTCATGCTCATCAATTGTTGGGCTTAAACGAACTTCTTTAACATTGATAATCTTTTGGTTCTTACGTGCTTCTTTTTCCTTCTTCTGTTGTTCGAATTTAAACTTACCGTAGTCCATAATACGAGCTACTGGCGGTTTCGCATTCGGTGCAACAAGCACAAGATCCAAGTTCACACGTGCAGCAATTTCAAGTGCTTCGTTCTTTGACTTAATTCCAAGCTGCTCGCCATTTTGATCAATAAGACGAACTTCTCGGGCACGAATACCTTCATTCAATAACATGTCTTTGCTAATAGTTAGACACCTCCAAGAATTTTTACGAACACAACGTTTGGGTCAAGAATTTTCCAACATAAACGATCAATAATTGCACCGATTCCAAATCATCCATGACTCAGGAGTTGAATCGCAGTGTTTACCTTAATTCGCAAATAAAAAAGTGTGGATGCATGAAACACCCACACTTTACGAAAACAAACGTAAACAAATAATTATGTTCGTAAAACCTGCCAACTGCGCTTTTGCGTCAATCAGGTGAGAAGCGGGTGCTTCTTCTTTTCCCTAAACTCGTATTCAGTTACCTAACTATTTTACAATAATCGATGTTACCTGTCAATGTAACACTTCTTGTTTCAAGCAACTATCTAAATTGCAATGACAAAAAATATCTTATCAAAATTTTAAGAGCTTGGCAACAACTTTTTTATTTTGACTGGATGCAATGTTTCGTATTTTTTTAGAATACGAGCTAAGGCCTTCATTTCTTTATTCCATCAACGGAAGGACACAATTAAATCAGCCCCCACACATAAAATAAGCTTATACCCGTGCAACCTCTTTATTTAATGCCGCAAGAAACTCATTAAATGGGACAGTTTCAGACTTTTGCTCTCCATATTTACGGACATTAACAGCCTTCTCCGCCATTTCATTATCTCCTACAACAAGCATGTATGGAATTTTTTGAATTTGCGCCTCACGAATCTTATAACCCATTTTCTCATTACGGTCATCAAGTTCAGCACGGAACCCATCAGCCTTCAGCTGGTCGAGAACTTCTTTAGCATAATCGTAATGGACGTCTGGCGATACTGGGATGACTTGAACTTGTACAGGAGCTAACCAAGTTGGGAACGCGCCTTTATATTCTTCGATTAAGAAAGCGACAAAACGTTCCATTGTTGATACGACTCCACGATGGATAACGACAGGACGATGCTGCTTTCCATCCTCCCCAACATAAGTTAAATCAAAACGTTCAGGTAATAAGAAGTCTAACTGAACAGTTGAAAGAGTTTCGTCTTTTCCAAGTGCTGTCTTAACTTGAACGTCGAGCTTCGGTCCGTAAAAAGCCGCTTCTCCTTCAGCTTCAAAGTAATCTAGCCCTAAATCATCCATTGCTTCTTTTAACATCGATTGAGCCTTTTCCCACATTTCATCATCGTCAAAGTACTTCTCAGTATCGGCTGGGTCACGATACGATAATCGGAATGTATAGTCATTAATGTCAAAGTCTTTGTATACTTCTAAAATTAAATTTACAACACGCTTAAACTCGTCTTTAATTTGGTCAGGACGAACGAATACATGAGCATCATTTAACGTCATGCCACGGACACGCTGTAATCCTGATAGAGCACCAGACATTTCATAACGGTGCATCGTCCCAAGCTCAGCAATGCGGATTGGCAGCTCGCGGTAGCTATGAATTCCTTGTTTATATACCATCATATGGTGTGGACAGTTCATCGGGCGCAAAACGAGCTGCTCGTTATCCATCTCCATCGGTGGGAACATATCCTCCTGATAGTGCGCCCAGTGGCCAGAAGTTTTATAAAGCTCAACACTGCCCATAATCGGCGTGTACACATGGTCATAGCCAAGGCGTACTTCTTTATCGACAATATAGCGCTCAATTGTGCGACGAATGGTTGCCCCTTTTGGAAGCCACAACGGCAGCCCTTGACCGACTAATTGAGAGCTGGTAAACAGGTTAAGCTCTTTTCCAATTTTACGGTGATCACGCTCTTTTGCTTCTTCAAGCAGACGTAAATGCTCGTCCAAATCTTCCTTTTTGAAGAAGGCTGTACCATAAATTCTTTGCAGCATTTTATTATTACTATCTCCACGCCAATAGGCACCAGCAATGCTTAATAGCTTAAATTCTTTAATTTTCCCTGTTGAAGGAACATGTACACCACGACATAGGTCAAAGAAATCACCTTGTTCGTAGATTGTTACCTTCTCATCAGCAGGAATAGCGTCGATTAATTCTAGTTTATATTCATCACCAATTTCCTTATAAAGCTGAATCGCCTCATCACGACTGACTTCCTTACGAACTACTTCAATGTTTTCGTTAATGATCTTCTTCATTTCTTTTTCAATAAGTGGGAGATCTTCCGGTGTGATGGATTGATCTAGATCAATGTCATAGTAAAAACCACCTTCTATAACTGGGCCAACTCCAAGCTTGACATCTTTATATAAACGCTTGATTGCTTGGGCCATTAAATGGGCAGTACTATGGCGCAGCACTTCTAAAGCCTCTTCACTTCCAACTGTCACGATTTCAATCGCACCATCTTCTTCAATTGGCCGACGAAGATCATACATCGCTCCATTTAGTTTTCCAGCAATAGCTTTCTTTTTTAATCCAGGGCTAATCGACGCAGCCACATCTTCAGTTGTTGTTCCAAATGGAAACTCCTTTACAGCACCATCTGGAAACGATAATTTAATCACATCTGACATTTTCTTTTCCTCCCTTGAAATAAAAGGCTTTTTCGCAAACCACCAGTTCCTTTCGATAATCATTTCATTATCTCCATGAAAAAACTGCGAAAAATGCCAAACTTAACTAATTCATAAAGTACATATCGGTTTTGACAAAACCCTCTGGAACATAAAAAAACCCGTCCCTCAAATAGGGACGAGTTATCATCATTAACACGTGGTTCCACCCAAATTCTCATTTTTCCAGAACAGCAAAAAATGACTTTAGCAACAAAATAACGGTTTTGACCGTCAACCAATACTAATAGCTTAGCTATATTCATGGTTGAAGTTCAGAGGTGGTAAGCATTCGATTCGTATTAGGAAGATTCCAGCCTAGTCTTCCCTCTCTATTAACCGGTTAAAGAATACCCATGTCCTCATCGTAACTTTTACTACATTCAATTGTACATGAATCATTATGTAGGTAATTATAGTAGTTTAGTTTAGGAAAATCAAGTTTTGTCGAAAAAATTATCCCTCAAAAAAGTTATTTTTAAACTGCTGAAAATCGTCCACTGCTCTCAAGCGAACACGTTCTTCAAATATATTTTGTATCGTCCGGACAAGAGGCTCCTCCTCATCATCTGTATACACATAAATTTTCGATGGGGATATGGAAAGAAGCGGTGCAATGGTGACTGAATCAATATAAACCGGATGATTTGAAATCAGCTTTCGGTCGATCATGCGAATGAGTTCAGCTCTCTTAATTTCAGAAAAATACTGGTCATAGAACGTGACCCCATCACCAACATATAAATGAAGCTGTTCTATTTTTGGTGCTCTCTCTGATATAAATTGGCGTAATGTTTGAATGAACATCTGATATTCTTGCTCCATTTTATATTCATCAATTGAGATTTCAACATATTTTTCTAATTGTTCCATATATGGGCGCATTCTAAAGCGAACAAAGGAATCAAACGAAAAGGAATGCTGCTCATCAAATATTTGCGAAACCGCCTTTTCCATTTGTTGGTTCATATTTATATCATGAATTAACGACTCTAAATCTTCCCGTTCACCTTCAACAATGGAGTAAATAATATCCAAAATTTGCTGGATCTCATCTTCATCTTCGTAATAAAATTTTTCCTTTAAGATCATCCTAAACCAATCATGAAGCTTAATTTTTATAATAAATTGGAGGAATGCCGCTTTACTTGCGTCTACTAATTCCTTTATGTCCTTGTCGATTTTCACCTTCGCTTTATTATCATCTTCATTTTGAAGAGTTATTTTTTCGTTTAAAGAATTCGTTTGTACTTGATGTTGTATGTAATTGTGAAACTGGCTAGCATCCTCTTTATTTTGAAATGTAATTTCAGCCAACCAAATCCCCCCTTTAACAATCTCCTCTTGAACTATTCCGCCCTGAACTAGTCCAATCTCTGTAACATGTATATGGGGATTTACACAAAAATAGAAGTAATCGAATTAATTCTCTTTAAACGAAAAAGAGGCTGGTACAAAAGTCTTTTTACAATCGACTTTTGTATCAGCTTCTCCTAAATTATTCTACCTTCTCCGGTTAGGTCCATCCACTAATACCGGGTCAGTTAAAAAGCGAATCCGTTCTAAAATACGGCGAGCTTTCATTTTTTCTTCCTCACCACGCTGGCTGTATGTGAGGTGGTGTTCAAGTCCATCATAATCAAAATTTGTGCTAAAAAAAGTTGGCAAGTACTCTTGCATTCTAAATTGCAATATAGGCCCTAATACTTCATCACGAGTCCAACTTGACATCGTTTCGGCTCCAATATCATCAATCATTAAAACCGGCTGCCTTTTAATTGTTTCAATTTTTTCGTTTAATGTGGAATCACCAATCGAATTTTTCAATTCTCTCAATAATTCTGGAAAATACACAATCATTGACGACACATTTTTCTTAGCAAGCTCGTTAGCAATGGCTCCTAATAAAAAGGATTTCCCTACCCCAAATTTCCCGTAAAAATAGAGGCCCCTTTGTTTTCCATTCGGATCATAATTTTCAACAAATTGTTCTGCTCGCTCGACGGCTTCTATGCGGCTACCATCAAGCAAATCAATATCGGCAAAAGAAGCACGAATAATATCCTTTGGAACATGCATGCTTCGAATTAGCTTTTCACTTTTTCGTTTCTCATCGTCCATAATCTTTCTCGGACAGCGATCATAATAAATATCAATCGCCCCTCTTCCAATCACAAGCTGAGGATGATAGCCCTTCAACAGGTTTTGGCATTCCCCAAGGCTCGGGCAATCTTGGCAATGCTTACTCTGCTGTGCGTAATCGTAAAGCGTCATCAAACTCCTTTCGATCATCTCCTGTGTCAGCTCTTCTTCATGACGAACAAGAAATTCGCGAACATAAGGATCGTGGAGGATTTCCTGTCTCATTTTTTTATAACGCTCTTGGAAACTCATACTGTTTCCTAATTTGTTTAATGTTTCATTTATTCTTTCCACCTGAGGAGGGCACCTCCTTAATTTTTATATTTTTTCAATCGTTCTTCTAATGCCCGTTTTCTAACTTCAAGTTGCGCATCCTGATTGGATGGAGGAGAAGCTTCTTCCTTTTCATCAAACCAATCTGGCAACGCTTCTGTTCTAATCGGTTTTCTCTTTGAATCAGACTTTGTATTTTTATTATCTGCCCATTCTAAATACTGACGATGCTCTTTAATGGCTAAATCCATGGCGTCTTTGACAGTAGAGATTTTTTTTCGTGCCCAATGGGAGGCAATTTTATCGACATACGCCTTCGTTAGCTTCATATCTGTTTTCAATAATACATATTGAATCAGGACATTGACGACTCCAGGCAAGAGTTTTTGTTTAAACATAACATCTTCTATAATTTTTAGATCGGCTTTAGATGGTACCGTCCCACCCGAAATATCACTTAAAAGCTGTCTTGGAGATGTCGTATCCAAATAATGAATAAGCCTCTCGACCTTCGTCTTCGGTTCATCTACATTGGATTGTTTCAATGCTGGCTGGATTTTATCTACTAATACTGGGAGCTTATCTTGGTGCTCAAGCTGATACCAGTCCCGAGCCGCTTTGCGAAGTTCTTCAATATTTATTTTTCCTTCCAACTCATCCATTGCTGTTATGACTAGGTTTTTCATTTGCAGAGAATCAATACCATAAAGATACGCTAGATTGCTGATCGCGTTTTTCACCTTTGGAGTAAACGCTTTTTTCGGAACTAACGATTCAGATAACCCAGCCATCAGTAGTTCAAAGTCAAAACTTTCATCGACTTCAACTTGAATTCCTTTTTGAACAACTCGTCCTATGTATGCCTCATCAGCTCCTTGATCAAGAACACCATCCATCATTTGGAAATTCTCTGGGGTGACAGAATCATAGACATCCTGAAATGCTCTCGTAACATTCTCATAACCATCAGTCTCAGCAGGAAGCACCTTATCAGAAAAAAACTTCTTTAATTTTGTAAATTGCGTTTTACCAACCTTCTGATATAAAAAAATATTTAACATGCCATCTAAGAAAAATTGTTCAGGAGGCAAAGGTGGTTGAAGCTCATAGACAAAAGAGCGAGAGCCCTCATTTTCTTGAACGAAGGTTTTAAGCAACCCGATGCCTTCAAGCTTAAGGCGAGCTTCATGGATGGACTTTAAATGAAGATCCATAAAACTCATAAGACTATGATGGGAATTACTTTGCGACCATAGTCTATTTTCTTCAACCTGAGCCCATAACGTCATATATAAACTCATTGATACGGGACCAATTAAAGGCTGATACAACAACGTAATGATCTTTCGGTCATATTCGTGGAGTATTCCATTACAGGCCACTGTATATCGATCAATTGGCAACATTTCTTTCCAATGCTGGGCCATTTGTGTTCCAACCTTTCCTTTTAAAGCTAATGAAGAAAAAAGCCAAAGGATTTGTTCATTCTTAAATGTCTCTTAGCCTTTCACTCCATCGGCTACCATTTACTGTTCTTTTTTTATGAGCTCCTTAAGCTCCTCAATAAATACATTGATGTCCTTAAATTGACGATATACTGAGGCAAAGCGAACGTAAGCAACATCATCAATCTTGGCAAGACGCTCCATCACCATTTCACCAATAACCTCGCTATCAATTTCAGACACCCCTTGACTGCGAAGCTCCTTTTCTACCTCAGCAGTAATGTTCTCTAATTTCTGCAAAGCAACAGGACGCTTTTCACAGGCCTTTATTAAGCCGCGCAAGATTTTATCACGGCTAAACTCTTCCCGTGTTCCCTCCTTCTTCACAACAATCAAAGGTATTTCTTCAACCTTCTCAAAGGTGGTAAAACGTGAAGAACAGCGTTCACACTCTCTTCTACGTCGAATGGAACGACCATCATCTACTGGACGAGAATCAAGGACACGTGTATTACTATTTTGGCATGAAGGACATTTCATACTACAATCAGCTCCGAATTCTGAAAATCTTTATTTATAGCTCTTTTCTCAAACTATTCTCCTTTTGGAAGGTATACCGCTGCGAAGTTCATAATGGGCTACAACAAGTAATATAGGCACTGGACGCGCATTTGAAAACAATGAAAGTTCAATGGGTTTATTAAGAAGATAAAGCCAAAGAGCTTTCTATCTATCTATCACCGTCCATACTATAAAGGACCCTTTTACGATAAAGGAAGCGCGGTGCAGTACCCCTAGTTGCTTAGCGAAGATTGTCCAAATACTCATTTTCACGGTACGTTATCCGCCAACACACAAGTACACCAGAAAAAAGTGAGCCACAAGCTACGAACTCTATCTTTCCTAGACGGTGAAAAACGAATTAACAATTTCGTGCTCGTTTTTCAACTGGCTGTTGTGCATGTGAAAGTATTTTGATGCAAAAGAATGAAGAATAAGAAAAGTGCCAACATATTATATCCGTGCAATTATACTTTGATGGAATGCAAGAGGTCGAAAAACTAACCCATGCAAAACCACAGGTCTGTACAAAAACAGTCTTATAAATATATCTTATTAAAAAGGAGAAAGTAGTACAAGTAATAGAGAGGAAATTAAAAAAAGAGGTGTATCAAACACCTCTTGCACTCGCTAAAATTTATTTACTGCATGACTTCACATTGATTTACGTTTGCACCTACAGATTAATTTTTTGCTTTACTTGAACAGGACCCATTCCACGCGGTAGTTCAATATTTTCTCGTGTCTTTGCTCCTAACGCTTCTGCAATATAATTGGCAGCAATATTCGGATCCATTTCCCCACATGTGTACACGTCAATGCTAGCATATCCATGTTCAGGAAAGCTGTGAATCGTTAAATGCGACTCTGAAATAATCACAACTCCACTCACGCCTTGTGGAGCAAATTTATGAAATGCGACTTCACGAATTTCAGCACCTGACTTTAATGCTGCATCTGCAAAAATCCGTTCAATTTGTTCAATATCGTTTAACTTTTCAAAATCGCAACCCCATAATTCCGAAATAACATGACGACCCATTGTTTCCATATTCAATTTCCCCCTTTTGGCTTTTTACGAAAACACATGAATTTTTCTAGTGGACGCTCACTACCACGGGGGAAAGTTAGTCCAGAGAGGTCCTAACCCTTTAAGTAGCAAACAAATCCTTCATTCATGAAGTTCACGTGGAATAGTATACTTTGTTTGCATTTCTTTTGCAATATATAGGGGGAAATTTGTTTATATTTAAGGAACAAATCGTGTGTACTACTTAAATGTAGGTGAATTCCGGAAAAATCGTGAATAATTCCGGAATTTTTCTGCTTAATTCCGGAAAAAGCAGATGTATTTCCGAAAAAATTGCATTAATTCCGGAATTTCACCCTACAATTCCGGAAAACAGTACAAAAGCGCAGGCGCTTTGCTCAGACCCGTAAAAATCGGACCATTCAGGTAGGAGATATAGGAAACCTATGGTGCTAGCATCTCTGGTTGTCTTATCGTACGTGATAGAGCCTAAGTGCCGGAGCTAGACGAGGACAAACTGATTTAGAGTTATAGACATTGTTTACATTTTGTCATTACCGAAACAGAGAAAAAGTCCACTCAAAGAAATGAGGGACTTATAATTAGCCATCTATTAACTTACTTTTACTTCCGCTCTCTGGAGCAAGGCACGGGCAACATGTTTTGTTAAATCAACAACGCGACAAGAATAGCCCCATTCATTATCATACCAAGCTAATACTTTTACCTTATTTGCACCCATAACGATTGTGGATAAGCCATCAATAATCGCTGAATGCTCATTCGTATTAAAATCAACGGACACTAACGGTTCTTCAGTGAGATCCAATATCCCTTTTAAAGCTCCTTTTGAGGCTGATAGGAACGCATTATTCACTTCATCAACCGTAACCTCTCTTTTCAGATCAACAACGAGATCAACTAACGACACATTTGAGGTTGGAACTCGTAAAGCCATTCCATGCAGCTTCCCTTTTAAACTTGGGAGTACGAGCGATAATGCTTTGGCAGCACCTGTTGAGGTTGGAATAATCGATTGGGCACAGGCTCTTGCACGCCTTAAATCCTTATGCGGATTATCAATATTTTTTTGGTCATTTGTATAAGCGTGAACCGTTGTCATTAACCCGTTAACAATACCAAATTGTGCATCTAATACCTTGGCAACCGGAGCAAGGCAATTGGTTGTACAAGAAGCATTTGAAATAATATCATGTCTTTCGAGATTAAGTACTTCTTCATTAACTCCCATGACAATGGTGACATCTTCGTTTTTACCAGGTGCTGTTAAAATGACTTTCTTTGCCCCTGCCTGCAAATGTAAGCTTGCTTTGTCTCTTGCGTTAAATTTCCCCGTTGCTTCAATGACTATATCAATCCCGTACTGCTCCCAAGGAAGCTCAGCTGGGTTACGATTGCTTAATAATTTGACTCGTTTACCATTAACGACTAAGGCGTTGTCTTCTGCGATAATGTTGCCTTCGAATTTCCCATGATTGGTGTCATACTTTATTAAATGTGCCAACGTTTCCGCTGGATAACTAGCATTGATTGCTACAATTTCTAAACTATCTTCAAGAATGGCTTTTCTAAATACCATTCTGCCAATTCTTCCAAACCCATTGATCGCAATTTTTGCCTTCATCTTACGGCTCCTCTCGAATAAATGTTATACTTTTAAACCGTTTATCACAATTAGTATAACACAATGAGAAGATTTTGTGCTGAATTAAATGCGGAAATTAAGAAAAATCATTCTAAAGATCATTTAAGCTCCCTAAATATGCCCTACAATTCTTCTAACTTCTTTTTAGATACTCTTCAGTTCCCGAAACTCCAAAAGTGAAACCCTTTAAGACGTTACTCGAATAATTAAATAGATTCTCTAAATTTGTAAGTAGTTCTTTAATTAAACAGAAAGGATTTTTATCATGACCCTTTATTTATGGATCATTTTTATTGGAATTTTCCTCCTAACTGCATTTCCATTACTTTCAGCTAAAAAAAGGAGTAGATGGAATATCATCCAGACGATTATTGTCACGCTTTCTATCATCATTGCCATTGTTGCAATTGAAATTTTTTACACCCCACCAATAATGCCGATCGTTTTCATTATGATCGTAACCATTCTTGCTGACAAATCCACCTACACAAAAACGGGATTAATTATTACTGGAATGGGCTGTACTCATTCTTTCTGTTTTGGCTTATTACTTATTTCACGATGATCCAGATTATGTCCAAAACTATATTGATAAGAATCCAGACTTAGCCTCCATGCACTTAAGTGTAGATGGAGAAAATTTGATATGTAAACAAGGTGAAGTAAAAGGTCCTCTTGCCAGTGTGGTGAAGACAATCATTGCTATTGAATTTGCCAATCAAGTAGTGGAAGGAAAAATCGACCCTGACGAACAAATTCCATTAGTAGAATTAGAAAAGTTTTACCTTGTCAACACAGATGGGGGAGCTCATCCAAATTGGCTTAAAGAAATGAAAGATGGAGACCAGATCAAAAATGATGCAGTTTCTTTACAGGAAGTTGCAAAGGGAATGATTATGTTCAGCTCCAATACAAATACTGATTTTTTACTCGATAAATTAGGTCCTGAATCAATTAATCATGTGATAGAATCTTTAGGTCTAGAAAATCACGCTCCAGTTTATCCACTAGTTTCATCATTATTAGTTTCTACTTATCTAAATGAGGATAAAAAATCGAGTACCAGCCAATTGCTAGACAGATTACAATCCTTGTCACTTGAAGATTATAGAGAGCTCTCTTGGGGGATTCACCATTTGTTAAAACATAGAAAAGCCGATTTTTTCAACGGCTCTGTTTCAATTCCTATCGATTTACAGAAAATATGGTCTGACCGTCTACTAATGCAACGGTAGAAGACTATGGCAAGGTTATGAGCGCCAGTTCCAATGATACCCCCACGTTCCCAGGCGGTGAAGACATCCTCCGCAATATTATGGAATGCCCATGAAAGTGAATGTCTCAAATCAGGAAATATATGCACATCTTGGAATGAAGGGTGGTTCTACCGCTTTTGTCGTAAACCAAGCTTTATATGTTGAAAACCATGATGGAAGAAAAATGGAGTTGATCATTTTCACTGAAGGATTTCCATTATTGAGCAAATCAAAATGGAAAAAAACATGAATTCATTCTTAAAAAAGGTTCTCACCGAACACTCTTAATATTATAAAAATTATGAAATACAATTACGAGGTTGTCAGCAGCAGTATTCTATGGTGAGAAATGATGAAATGAATTTCAACTTAGCGATTAAGTCTATTCATATGTAAATAAGCCTGTAGACAAGTCCCACTTACTTCGAACTCATCTACAGGCTTAAGGCATGTAAAAAGCTTTACATTTTCATGTCGAGCCCCCATTGTTCCAAAATCGCAGTTAATTGCTTTTTTGTCTCCTCAATCGTTCCATTGTTGTCAATGATGGCATCACTTAATTTGATTTTATCTTTTAAAGGCATTTGCGATTGTATTCGGGCAAGAGCCTCTTCGGCAGTGAATTGGTTGCGTGCCATCAATCTTTTTAATTGTACTTCTTCATTCACGAAAACAAGCAATGTTTTGTCGACCAAATGGGTTAATTTACTTTCAAATAAAAGAGGGATGTCCAAAACGATCAGTTTTTCACCGGCATTCACAGCATGCTCACGTTTTTCAATCATCCTTCTGCGAACATCTGGATGGACTATGCTGTTTAATTTCAACCTCTTTTCTTCATGATTGAAAATGATCGCGCCTAATTTCGCTCGATCTATTTCTTGGTTTGGCAGCAAAATATCTTGACCGAAGTAGGCAACAATTTCCTTGTAGGCTGGCTCCCCTGCTGCTACAGCCAAACGGGCCTCTAAATCCGCATCAATAATCGGCACTCCATGCTCCCTCAATATATTCGATACAGTGCTTTTCCCACTAGCGATTCCACCGGTTAATCCTACAACTATTGCCATAATGATTCCTCACTTTATCTTTAACTGCTGCTCCTAGTACATCAATAGCCCATTACAATTTCCAAATCCCAATAAAAATAAGTAGAATTCCAGGGATAAACGAAAACTTTTGCAGAACAGTATTTCTCGAAAGCATAGCACCAATCTTCATCCCAACAGTTACAAATAGTGAACTCATCACAGCCACTGTAACCGCCAAGGCGAGAGGTGAATAGCCCAGCATAGCTGCCCCAATACCCGCCCCAAAAGCATCGAGAGAAAGAGCTAATCCGAGAACAAACGCTTCAATTCCAGTAATCGTCCCTGAGCGATCAAAATCGGCAGACATCGGTTTCTTCAAAATGTTGATCACAAGCCCTAATGATTTAATTTCAAAATTAACAATCATTTTTTCATGGGGGAGCGCCTCTTTCGCTTTCTCTGTTCGAAAAAATTGATACAAAATCCATCCACCTAATAAGACAAGAACAATTCCCCCAATCCTCTCAGCCATGTCAGGAGAAAGGAAGGTTTCAATTACTTTTCCCACTGCCATTGCCACAATTAATGTGATTGCGGAACAACATGCAATGACGATGATCGATTTAAAAGGGATTTTCATTTTTCGCAATCCATAAGTAAAACCGACGCTAAAACTATCTAAGCTTACCGCAAATGCGAGTAGAATAAGTGAAAATGTAAACACTGGTATAAGCTCCTTCCCATCAAAAAGCTAAGATAGTATATGGAAGGAGCCATTCCAATGTTAATATTTAGATTCAGCGGATGTAAACAAAAGCCCGCAAATAAACGAGAAAGATAGCATAGTTAACAAAATTATCATTTCTTTTTCTTTTGACATTGCGGACAGAAGACCGTTCCTCTGCCGCCAACAACAATTCTTTCTAACTCTTGCGAACAAACTTTACATTTCTCTCCTTTTCGGCCATAAACATATAATTCCAATTGAAACATGCCGATTTGGCCCTGCGTATTCACATAGGAGCGAACCGTACTTCCTCCTTTTTCAACAGCTTCCTCCAACGTTTTCACGATTTCAGCATGTAATTGAACAAGTTCTTTTTGCGATAAGGAATTAGCAGCCCTTTCAGGGTGAATACCTGCTTTGAAGAGTGATTCATCTACATAAATATTCCCTAAGCCCACAACAAGCTTTTGATCAAGTAATACCGTTTTAATACTTCGGTTCGTTTTCGCCAACATCTCCTGCATACGAGAAACCGTAAATTGAGATGAGAAAGGCTCAGGACCAAGCTGCGATAACGGAAGCTCTTTAAGCTCTTCCCCTTTTTTAAATAAATGCATCGTTCCAAATTTCCTCACATCCCGGTACCGTAATTGGGTGCCATCCGTAAAATAAAAGATAACATGTGTATGTTTATCAATTTCATCATCAGGAGTAAAAAGTCCGTATCTTCCTTCCATGCGCAAGTGGGAAACGAGTGCAAAGTCGGGTGTATAGATGAGCAAGAATTTTCCTCTGCGACCGATCTCCTCAATGGCCTGTCCAACAAGAGCGTCCTTAAACTGTTCAACCTCTACTGGTCTTTTTATCATTTTTGGCCAAGTTACAGAAACTCGTTTAATTACCTTTCCTATTACAAGCTGTTCGAGCGTTCTTCGAACCGTTTCAACCTCTGGTAATTCAGGCATTCTCTCTCATCCTCTATTCATTTATTTTGCATCAAACCAAGTAGGACCATAAGAAAAATCGACCTTAAGCGGAACTTTTAATTGTACCGCTTGCTCCATCACTTCTGGAACCATTTCTTTTAATATCTCGATTTCTTCCTTCGGTGCTTCAAAAATTAATTCATCGTGAACTTGGAGAAGGAGTCGCGTTTTTAAGCCTTCTTCATCCAACCGTGCAGCCATATCGATCATTGCTTTTTTAATAATATCTGCCGCACTTCCTTGAATTGGTGTGTTCATTGCAGTTCTTTCAGCAAAACTGCGAATATTAAAATTCCGACTCGTAATCTCCGGTAAATATCTTCGGCGTTGAAGCAAGGTAGAAACAAACCCCTTTTGCTTTGCATCCTGTACGATTTCTTCCATGTAATTCTTAACACCAGGATAGCTCTCTAAATATTTCTCAATAAATTTCCCTGCTTCTTTTCTTGTAATATTCAAGCTTTGTGAAAGACCATAATCACTAATTCCGTAAACAATTCCAAAGTTAACGGCCTTGGCATGGCGACGCATATTGGCTGTTACCTCATCTTGTGAAACGTGAAACACTTCCATCGCTGTTTTCGTATGAATATCAAGACCTTCCTTGAAAGCTTCAATTAACTTTGCATCATCCGCTATATGGGCTAATACACGCAATTCAATTTGAGAATAGTCTGCAGCAAAAATGACCCAATCCTGTTCAGACGGAATAAACGCCTGTCTAATTTTTCTTCCCTCTTCAAGACGAATAGGGATATTTTGCAAATTCGGATCAGTTGAGCTCAGTCTTCCCGTCTGTGTAAGTGCTTGATTATAGCGAGTATGAACCTTATCATTCTCAGGATTAACAACCTTTAATAGTCCTTCAATATACGTTGATTGCAGCTTCCCAAGTTGTCGATAATGAAGGATCTCGCCGATAATGTCATGTTCGTTCTCCAATTTTTCCAATACATCTGCAGAGGTCGAGTAACCTGTCTTCGTTTTCTTAATTGCTGGTAATTGTAATTTCTCAAATAAAATAATTCCTAATTGCTTTGGTGAATTAATATTAAAAGCCTCGCCGGCAAGTTCAAATATTCTTTTCTCAATTTGAACCAATTGCCCATTGATATCCTCCCCCATATTGCGCAGACGCTGTAAATCGATCTTTATCCCGGTCGATTCCATATCCGCCAAAATAAGGGATAAAGGCATTTCTAGCTCAAAGAAGAGGTCAGATTGCTCGTTTTCTTCTAGTTTTTCTTCCAAGATTGGCTTTAGCTCAAATAAGGCAATGGCTTTTCTCACTAAATGCTCTGCAAGAAGCTGCTCTTCTGGGATCTTTCTCTTTGCCCCTTTTCCATAAAAAGCATCGTTCGATTCTACATTACGATAACCATATGAATGTGCAACAGAAGCAATGTCATCAATTGTTTCAGACGGGTTTAATAAATAAGAAGCGATTAATAAATCAAATTCAACTCCTTTTAAATGAATATCATGATGCCTTAAAGAAACTTCAGAGCGTTTCGCATCATAGACCCATTTTTTCTTTTTTTCATCCTCTGCCCATTTTTTAAAAGCATCGGACTTTAAAGCCAAATCTGCTGATAAAAAGTAGCTCCCCTCTTTATGAACGATGGCAAAGCCTATAATGGGGGCATAATGATAATTATCCTCAAGAATTTCAACATAAAAGGCGGATTCGTCGGTAAAGAGCTCTGCCGTTACTTCCTGTACGATTTTATATTCAATTTCCTCTAACGGCTTGCTCTCTTCAACTACGTCAAGCTTATTTAAAAGGGAATTAAAGCCTAATTCTTTAAAGAGTTTTACTACATTTTCCGGCTCAAACGAATCATATTCAATCTCACTAAGTTCCACTTCAACAGGTGCATTTCGAATAATGGTTGCCAATTCCTTACTCATTAAAGCCTGTTCTTGAAATTCTGCAATTTTTTCCTGCAGTTTTTTTCCACTTACTTGTTCAATCGAATTCAACAAATTATCAACAGTCTGAAACTCCTTTAACAGCTTAATCGCTGTCTTTTCTCCTACGCCAGGTATTCCAGGAATATTGTCTGAGCTATCTCCCATTAAGCCCTTCATATCAATAATTTGCTCTGGAGTCAGACCATATTTCTCCATAATATGTTTCGGCGTATACTCTTCAATATCAGTGATCCCTTTGCGTGTGATCGCGACAGTCGTTTTTTCAGAACTTAGCTGGGTTAAATCCTTATCTCCAGAAATTACTTTCACATTAAAACCATCCTGTTCAGCTTTTAATGACAGGGTTCCAATAATATCATCTGCCTCAAAATTCTCCAGTTCATAACGTGGAATTCGATATGCATCCAACAATTCACGAATATATGGGAATTGCTCAGAGAGCTCCGGTGGTGTTTTTTGTCTCCCGCCTTTATATTCGCTGAATGTTTTATGTCTGAACGTTGTCTTTCCAGCATCGAAAGCAACCATAATATGGCTCGGCTTCTCTTCTTCCAAAATCTTCATCAGCATCATGGTAAAGCCGTAAACAGCGTTTGTATGTATTCCTTTGTCATTGTTCAATAGGGGCAGTGCAAAAAAAGCACGATAAGCAATACTATTCCCATCAATTAAAACCAATTTTTTAGACATCTATTCATACCTCACCTTTCATAAAAAAAGCCGTTATTTTCTTCCTTATATTCTATCATGAGAATATAAAGAAGGAAAAATAACGGCATGATATTATTCAGTATATCCCATTAAAAGTCGTGCATACGGTGAATCAGACGGTAATACAATCACTGTTTGATCATTAATCGTTTTCTTATAGGATTCAAGAGTTCTAAATAAAGAGTAGAATTCTGGGTCCTTTGAAAAAGCTGAATTATAGATTTTGGCTGCTTCTGCTTCCCCTTCTGCACGAATTTTCTCAGCTTCAGCCTGTGCTTTGGAAAGCATTTCACGAACGACTCGATCGGTTTCCGCTTCAATCTTGTTTTTGTCCGCATCCCCTCTAGATAAGTAATCTTGAGCAGTTGAATGACGTTCAGAAATCATTCTTGTAAAAACAGATTGCTCGTTTTCAACTGGTAAATCTGTTCGTTTAATACGGACATCTGTAACGACAATTCCATATTTATCATTTTCTAACAGTTCATTTACTTTTTCTGTAATTCGGTCATTTAATGAGCCACGAGATGATTTTTCATCATTGATAATTTCATCATAATTTAATTGCCCTAACTCGGTACGAACAACGGAATAAATAAACTCTTCCATACGTGATTCAGCATTGACAACTGTTCTCGCATTTGAAATCATCAATTTCGGATCCTCAATTCTCCAAACAGCATAGTTGTCGATAATCATCCTCTTTTTATCCTTCGTATTAATCTCTGCTTCAGTCACGTCATAAGTCATTTGATATTTTGGCAGGGAAGTCACCGATTGGATAAACGGAATTTTAAAAGAAATTCCAGGTGTTTCATCAATACGAACCACTTCTCCAAATTGGCGAACGACCTTGTATTCTCCTTCTTTTACCACATATACATTTGTCAAGACGAGAGCAAGAATCCCGATCACAACAACAGCAAAAATTCCTAGCTTAATGTAAGAGCGGCCATTAAAACCATTACCACCACGCTCGTTCATATCAATAACATTTTGATCACTCATTATTGATTCCCACTCCCTTCTTCTTTTGTTTGTTCTTCTGCTTTCGGTTGATTATTTTCAAGTGGACGAATAGGGAAATACTTCATTGTGTTTCCATCATCATTCATAATGTAAATTTCGGTTCCTGGAAGAACTTGCTCTAACGTTTCTAATACTAAACGCTGCCTTGTGATTTCCGGATTATTCTTATATTCATTATATAATTCATTAAAGACAGCTACACTACCCCTAGCAGTTTCTATACGGGCAGCTTTCTCACCTTTCGCCCTAGAGCGGATCGCTTCAACTTCACCTTTTGCCTCGTTTTCCTTCTGATTTTTGTATTTATTTGCTTCGTTAATCTTTGTATTCATCGTTTCCCGGGCATCGGTCACCTGCGTAAATGCTTGACGAACTTCATCATTCGGAAGTTCTACATCCTGTAGTTTAACCCCAAGGACCGAAATTCCAATATCGTATTTCTCAACTAAAGTGACAAGCAGATCGCGAACTTCCGCCTCAATCTCTGCCTTTCCAGACGTTAACGCGTCATCAATTTCAGAGCTTCCGATAATGCTTCTTAATGAAGCAGACGTTGCATCCCGCAAAATCTCACGTGGATTATCTGCATTAAATAAATACTTGCCAGGATCAGTTATCTTCCATTGCACAACCAAGTCGGCAAGGACGATATTTTCATCCCCAGTAATCATTTTTGTTTCATCTTCAAAATCTACAATCTCCCCGTCCTTCTCTTCAAAACCAAATTGAAGACTAAATGTTTCTTTTGATAGTTTTTCAACACTTTGAATTGGCCAAGGTAATTTAAAATTTAAACCAGGCTCTGTTATTCCTTCCTCTACTTTTCCAAAGGTCAAAATAACAGCTTGTTCTGATTCATCGACCGTATACCAGGTCGTAAACGCCACCACACTTAATACGGCTATAGCAATAACTAGCCCCACAATTGTATAAATTCGTTTTAAACTAATCATAAGTTCTCCTTTCCTCAAAACAAATTTCTCTATGCATTATTACGGTTAAGTGACAAAAAGGTTTCAATTATCTGACACAATAAATCTTTTACAGCTTTGACTTTGTTAAACAACATTGTTACATATCTTATGAAACCTAGGACTGATACACCTTTCAAATAGAAAAAACAAGTGAAGAAAAAAACATTTATCTTCACTTGCTTTTTATAACAACTTATTGCTAGCCTATACTGCGCTTTATTTTTTCTCCTTTGGAAACGTTTTGTGTAATTCAATTGTGAATGTCGTTCCCTTACCAAGATCACTTTCGACACTTATTTTTCCTTTATGCGCTTCTACCAGATGTTTCACAATAGCAAGACCTAATCCTGTCCCGCCAGAATTTCTGCTTCTCGCCTTATCAACTCGATAAAAACGTTCAAAAATTCGCGGAATTTCTTCCTTCGCTATGCCAATCCCTGTATCGGAAATGGAAACCGCAATGGTATTCTTTCCTTCTTTAATCGAAACCGTTACTCGACCACCTTGTAAACTATAAGCGATTGCATTGCTGATTAAATTAATGAATATTTGTTTTAATCGATAATAGTCGCCATCGATCGTAATATTTTTTTGCAGTGGTTGTAGGATAATTTTTATCTCTTTTTCTTCTGCTTTTTGATTTACGATCGGCAGCATTTCCTCTAACAACTGATTCATATTAACTTCGCGAATTGAGAGGGTGTATCCTTGCTGCTCGATTTTTGATAATTCTAACAGATCAAGGATTAACGATTGCAAGCGATCGCTTTCTTCCAAAATAATTTTAAGGAAGTGCTCCAATGCTTCTTTGTCTTCTTTAGCACCATCTAACAAAGTTTCTGTAAAACCTTTAATCGATGTGATCGGTGTTTTCAATTCATGGGATACATTCGCAACAAAATCTTTTCTCACTTGCTCAAGCTTTTTCATTTCAGTAATATCATGAAAAACAAGTAATATCCCTTTCCACTCTTCATTTGTTCCTAATATTGGGACTCCGTATACTTCAAAATAACGCCTTTCTATTCCGATAGGAAGATGCATTTGTTTTTTGACCTTTTGTTCAGTCATGAAGATCTCTTCAATTAACTCAGAAATTTCTTGATGCTCAATCACATGATAATAAAGCCTGTTAATGTAATTTTGCCTTTCTACACGGAAAACTTCGATAAAAGTTCGATTTATTAAATTGATGTGGCCTTTACTATTAATGAGGAGAAGCCCGCTTCCCATATTTTCAATGAGGGCGCTTAATCTTCCTTGCTGAATTTCATTTGCCTTAACCATTCCTTGTAGGTTTCGCGCTAATATATTAATGGACGTACTTAACATTCCTGTTTCCTCAAGAGGATCCTCATAAGTTCTCGCACGATAATTGCCCTTTGCAAGTTCAATCGCAACCTTTGTTGCCGACTCGATCGGTTTCGTATATCTTGCAGTAATACGAGCACCTAAAATGAGAATAACAATAAGCGCCAATCCTAAGCTTATAATTAACAGCCACCATATTTGCTGATATGCCTTCTGAATTTCAGTCAATTTAGTACTAAGAAAAAGAAATCCTTCCTCGACCCCGTTGCTTGAAATCGGCTGCCAATAGTAGTGAAGATTGAAGCCTCCCCCTACTTCATACGCTTGAACATTAGAATTGCCATTTAGCTTAGTTTCGAGAATATTTTCAAGAATAGTTAAATGTCTTTTTTCATCTACCTGATTATCAATACTGCCGCTATCGAATTTAAGCTCACCATTTAAGTCTGTTACAGTAATTCTACTATCGAGTGTATTACTAAATGAATCTAACTCTTTTTGATTCAGATGATCAATTCCTCCATCTTCTTCAATGAAGGCGGCAATAAGGCTGCTTTCTTTATTTAGACGTGAATCATATGTACTTATAAAATGATTTTTAAATAACTGGCCTAACAGTATCCCTAAACCAATTAACACGATAAAAATAAGGGTAACTAGACCGAAAAGAAGCCTTGTTCGATATTTTGTCATTCTCCTTTAGGCTCCTCCATCTTGTAACCTAGGCCTCGAATCGTTTTAATAAAGGTTGGTTTTTTTGAATCCTCTTCGATTTTTTCACGAAGATGGCTAATATGAACATCTACAATTCTCGTATCACCAGCAAAATCATAATTCCAAACCGCACTTAACAATTGGTCTCTCGTTAGTACTCTTCCTTTATGCTGTGCCAAATATAACAGAAGCTCAAATTCCTTTGGTGTTAACTCTAGTTGTTCATCATCAAAATAAGCCTCATAATGCTCAGGGTATATTTTTAAAGATTTTACTTTTATATAGTCTGTCTTTTCTTGTTCTTGTCCCTCTGCTAAAGGCTGTACTTGAATCCTCCGTAATATTGCTTTTACCCGTGCTACTACTTCCCTTGGGCTAAACGGCTTCGTCATATAGTCATCGGCTCCCAATTCCAAGCCTAAAACCTTATCGAATTCTTCATCCTTTGCAGTTAACATTAAAATAGGCGTTGATACCTTTTGCTGTCTTAAGTGCTTGCAAACTTCAATCCCGTCCATTTTTGGGAGCATTAAGTCGAGAATGATAAAATCTGGTTGCTCAGAAATGGCCGTATTCATCCCTTCCTCGCCATCCATCGCCGTAATAACCTCGTATCCAGCCTGCTGTAAATTATATTGTAATAACGTAACGATCGATTGTTCATCGTCAACCACAAGTACTTTTTTCACGATTAGCTCCTCCTGTCCGCCAGTTGTTCCTATGTTCATTATAATATAATTTTTCAATCTAGGTCAGAATTTACAATTCTTTTACAAAGTCACCTTTCTTTAAAAAAAGTGAAATTCAATTGAGTACTGCCAATGCAGCATGCAAACAAACGAATGCAGTTCCCACCTTAACACCTTAATTTATTTCGCTTTCGTTCATTTTCTATAAGTAGTGTGCGCGTAAGCTGTTGTCCTTATTTTATTAATAATATCATTTACAAACCTAAAAAAAATAGCAATAGCTGCACTTTTTGTGCTACTATTGCTATTTTTTCTCTAAGTTTTTACAATTAATGGTCGATATTGATTTTTAGCTCATTTTCGCTGTGAAACCATGATTTCACACGAAAGGACCAAAAACCATTTTCACAACAAATCTGTTTAACAAAGCCTTATAATTAAAAATTCTCTAAAGCCTTTCCATCCATTTTTTCAAGACGCTCTGGCGGCGAAACTTGCAATTCACCCTGAATCACCATTTCTTCGTCCTCATTCATGCCTTCCACTCTGATTGTAACCGTATTTGTACTTCTTACAACTTCAATTACTTCAAAAAATAAATTAACAGTCCCATAATGATAAACAGGTTTTAGAAAATGGATTTCTTGTTTGTGAATATGACTCCCTGGACCTGGCAAATATTTTGAAACTGCAGATGTAATAATTCCTGTAAGCATAATCGTTGGAACAAGTGGTTTTTTAAATGAAGTTTGCGATGCATAGTCATGCTGAATATAAAGGGGGTTCGCATCATCCGTTAGCCCTAAATACAATAATAAATCTTTATCTTCAATCTTTTCTGTTAAGGTTAATTTCTCACCTTTAGTCATTTCATCTATCATTCTTCCTAATTTCCGTTTCCGTCCTAACAACATTTCCTCCACCTCTATCCTTAGTTGTAAACGCATACATTTTATTTTTTATGAATGATCACACTTTTAATTTTACCATAGAAGCTTGGTAAAAAGAAAAATCCAGAGCTTTCACTCTGGATTTTTCGACGTTCGTTAGGCTAATACCGCCATCACATTTCGAACGGATTCTGCCGATTTATCTAACGCGGCTTTCTCGTCAGCCGTTAATTCTAGTTCAATCACTTTCTCAATTCCATTTGCTCCGAGAATCGTCGGAACTCCTAAATAAATGCCATCATAGCCATACTCCCCTTCTAAATAAGCGATCGAAGGTAAAACACGACGCTGATCCTTTAGTATCGCTTCACACATTTCAACCAATGAAGCTGCAGGAGCATAGTAAGCGCTGCCATTCCCTAATAAATTTACGATTTCCCCGCCCCCTTTACGAGTGCGTTCAACAATCGCATCTAAACGATCCTTTGGAATTAATGTTTCCAACGGAATTCCGCCAGCATATGAATAGCGAACGAGCGGAACCATATCATCACCGTGTCCACCTAGAACGAATCCCGTAATGTCCTTAACTGACAAGTTTAATTCTTGAGAAATAAACGTTCGGAAACGCGCCGTATCTAGCACACCTGACTGGCCAATAACGCGATTTTTTGGAAAACCAGATTCTTTGAAAACAGTGTATGTCATGGCATCTACCGGATTGGTTAACACAATGATATAAGCGTCCGGAGAATACTTTACAATTTCTTGTGTCACACTTTTCATGATTTTTTGGTTGGTTTGAACTAAATCATCTCTGCTCATTCCTGGTTTACGGGCAATTCCAGCCGTGATCACGACTATATCCGAGTCTTTGGTATCTTCATAATTCGAAGTGCCGGTAATATTTGCATCAAATCCTTGTACAGGACTAGCCTCTAACATATCCAATGCTTTTCCTTTTGTTGGGTTTTCCATTTGTGGAATGTCTACTAGTACGACATCACCAAGTTCTTTTTGTGCTAATAAAAACGCTGTTGTTGCTCCTGTAAAGCCTCCACCAATGACCGATACCTTTTTACGCTTCAAAGTCATAATGATTTCCTCCTTAAAGATTAACTCTTTTCTAAACTGGAGAGGACTGACCCAAAAATGAGTCAGTCTCAAGGCAAAACTTACATATTTTTAATTAATTCATCACCAAATTCAGAGCACTTCACTTCTGTAGCGCCTTCCATTAAGCGCGCAAAGTCATAGGTTACCACTTTAGAGGCAATCGTTTTCTCAACTGATTTTGTAATAAGATCAGCCGCCTCATTCCATCCTAAATGCTCTAATAATAACACACCAGATAAAAGAACAGATGATGGATTTACTTTATCTAAACCAGCATATTTAGGAGCAGTACCGTGCGTAGCTTCAAAGATCGCATGTCCCGTTTCATAATTGATATTTGCACCTGGAGCAATTCCGATTCCTCCAACTTGAGCAGCCAAGGCATCAGAAATATAGTCTCCATTTAAGTTCATTGTTGCGACAACATCAAACTCACGAGGACGTGTTAAAATTTGTTGCAAGAAAATATCAGCAATCGCATCTTTTACGATAATTTTTCCTGCTGCTTCCGCTTCTGCCTGTGCCTTATTAGCCGCTTCCACACCTTCTGCATCCTTAATTCTATCGTATTGTGCCCAAGTGAATACTTTATCACCGTATTCTCTTTCTGCTAATTCATAGCCCCAGTTTTTGAATGCACCTTCTGTAAATTTCATAATATTACCTTTATGTACAAGGGTTACAGACTTGCGTCCTTCTTTAAGGGCATACTCAATTGCGGAACGAACTAGACGGCTAGTACCTTCTTCTGATACAGGCTTAATTCCGATACCTGATGTTTCAGGGAAACGAATTTTATTTACACCTAATTCATTTTTTAGGAATGAAATTAATTTTTCCACTTCTTCAGAACCTTTTGCATATTCAATACCTGCATAAATATCCTCAGTATTTTCACGGAAAATAACCATATCTGTATCCTGCGGACGTTTCACTGGAGATGGAACTCCTTCAAACCACCGCACTGGACGTAAACAAACAAATAAATCAAGCTCTTGGCGAAGAGCAACGTTCAATGAACGAATTCCACCGCCAATAGGCGTAGTTAATGGCCCTTTAATCGCAATAAGATATTCTCTAATAACGTCAAGAGTTTCCGCCGGAAGCCACTCACCTGTTTGGTTAAAAGCTTTTTCTCCCGCTAAAACTTCTTTCCATTCAATTTTTCGCTCACCTTTATATGCCTTCTCAACAGCTGCGTCTAATACTCTTGATGCTGCTGCCCAAATATCTGGACCAATTCCATCTCCCTCAATATAAGGTACGATTGGATTATTTGGAACATTTAATACCCCGTTTGTTACTGTTATTTTTTCTCCTGTCATTTTCATTCTCCCTCCAAATTCGTATGCCCCAGTATTCATGCTGCCTTTAAATGCGTAATCAAAGGTTAGAGACTTAGACCATTTTGTATACAGGCCTTTGTCAGCTAACCTTTCCTCATTCCTATCGCAGTCATTCTTACTTGGCTGATTTATATAAAGATGTTGTTTGTTGCGAAAAACGACTTCAGTTTCGCCCTCGCACAACAACGGCTTATATAAAAGCAAGATTGAACAAATAGGCTTCTCACTTTTTACTAAAAATACCTTTAATAAACACTTTTACTATTTTATTTTACCATAAGTGCATTCAAAGGTTGAATAATAAAATCCATGAAAGACTTTATTAGCCCCTTTGCTCAACAGGTACGTACTGCTGCATTCCCGGTCCAGTGTATTCTGCACGAGGACGAATTAAACGATTGTTATCATACTGCTCTAGAATATGTGCTAACCATCCTGATACACGGCTTACTGCAAAAATTGGCGTGAACAGATCATGGTCGATTCCGAGACTATCATAAACAGAGGCTGAATAAAAATCTACATTTGGTGGTAAATTCTTTTCACCCGTCACAATGCTCTCAATTTGGGTTGACATTTCATAATATTCTGGTTTACCTGTAAGATTTGTCAGCTTTTCAGACATGAGCTTTAAATGTTTGGCGCGCGGATCCCCCTGACGGTATACTCGGTGACCAAAGCCCATAATTTTTTCTTTCTTGGCAAGTTTCTCACGAATATAAGAATCTACCTGATCTACAGAACCGATATCCGTTAACATTTTCATAACTGCTTCATTTGCACCACCGTGGAGCGGTCCTTTAAGAGCACCGATCGCTGCTGTAATACCAGAATAAACATCCGACAAGGTTGCCACACAAACACGGGCTGTAAACGTAGAGGCATTTAGCTCATGATCGGCGTGAAGGACAAGCGCCTTATTAAACGCCTCAATAGCAATTGGCTCTGGCTCCTTACCTGAAAGCATATAAAGAAAATTCGCTGCAAAGCTTAAATCCTTTCTTGGTGCAATAGGCTCAAGTCCCTTACGAATACGGGCAAAAGCAGTCACAATTGCCGGCATTTTGGCCTGTAAGCGCACCGCTTTTCGATAGTTAGCCTCCGGCTCCATTAAATCCGCTTCTTCATCATAAAGCCCCAACAATGAAACAGCTGAACGGAGCGCACCCATCGGATGAACTTTATCAATTGGATACAACTTAAAATGCTCAATTACTTCTTTTGGCAACTCTGCATTATCTGCAAGTTCTTTATTTAATTTTTCTAATTCGGCGTGTGTTGGAAGCTTTCTGTGCCAAAGTAAATAAATGACTTCTTCAAAACTAGCATTCTCCGCAAGATCATCGATATTATACCCAACATATGTTAGTGTGTCATCGATAATTGAACTTATAGACGACGATGTTGCAACTACCCCTTCAAGTCCACGTGTCACTGTCATGCTCAACCTCTCCTTTACCATTTAAAATTTCCCCATACCCATTTTCTCTGTTCCTTGAATCGATTCCACAATTTTGCAAAGGTCTCTAAAAAACGAATGATTTTGAAATCTATAAAGAAAAGCAGCTATCATGTTTCGTCCTTTACAGCAAACGAAATTATGAAATTGATTCACTTTACAAAAAATGATCGCAAAGACCATAAAGCCCGACTTAAAAGTCCGGACAATAAACTGTGATGACATCCCCTGAGCGGTTGCTCAATTATACTCAAAAAAGAAAATGCTTTCACCAAATTGAACTCACCGCTAAAATGATGCACAATATATGCAATCCTAAAAAAATTTGTTTCGCATCACAATACGGATGCGCTTACAAGTCCTATTATAAACAATTATCTGACATTTGTGAATGAAAAGTAACTAAAATGTGAAAAAACTAATATTTTATTAGAAAAATATAACTCTCTTATTCCACACACAGCAAATGGATTGTGCAGTGCAGACAAGAGAGTATTGCTTTACTCCTCCGCTTCAAACGATAAAAAGAGCTATTTGAAAAAATCGAAGATCTTCATTGCCATATAAGCGATCCCTGCCCCAATTAATGGACCAACAGCAATTCCTTTGAACAGCGAAACGGCAATAATGGTTCCTAGTACAAGAGCTGTTGTAATATGGGGATCTTCAGTTAATAAAGATACGCCGCCTTTCGCTAATAAAGCTACAACAATCCCGGAAATTAACGCGATCCATGCATATGGAGATTTAAATGCACTAGAAAGATCTTTAAATCCAATATCGCCACTTGCTATAGGTGCTAATACAGCGATTGTAATCACTGTGACTCCCCAATTAATTCCTTTTGACTGCAAAATTGCAAAAAGCTTTGAATCTACGCCAAATACCTTCATAATAAGAAGAAAAGCAACTGCTATAATAAGCGAGCTATTTTTAGCAATCAACGCTATAACTAATAAAAGAAGTAGAAATAACAACGGTTGAGAAAACATCGTGCAAAAACATCCTTTCATCCTTCTATGTTATTGTAACATAATGTCACCATCTCATTCGTTAAAGGACTTTTACAAATTTTGAGAGGATGAGAATCTTTTTTCTTCTTTATACGTAGTCATTAGAAATAGTCTATGAGCACATCAATTAATATAAGGAGGTTCACATTGAATAGTATATACTTGCATCGAACCGTTAGATTTGTCACTGTTGTCGGAATGGTCATACTTGGGTTTCTTTCTTTATACTATCTTTCAAAGATTACCTATCCTTTTATTATCGGATTGATTATTGCCTTTTTAATGAATCCTTTAGTCAACTTTTTTGAAAAGAAAGCAAGAATGCCAAGAACACTCGCCGTACTCCTTGGACTTATCATCATATTTGCTGTCTTTGCAGGATTAATTACATTACTCATTGCTGAAATTGTTTCCGGTGCAGATTATTTAGCACAAGTTGTTCCCAACCATTTAGAAACATTAATTGATTATATTGAACATTTGTTTGCTGCGCAAATCATTCCTTTTTATAATAAAATAACTAGCATGTTTAACAGTCTTGGTACAGGGCAGCAAAACACCATCTTAGAAAATATTGAAAATGTAGGAAAAACCATTGGGACAACCTTAGGGAACTTTATCCAAGCCTTTTTTGAGAAAATCCCAAATATCGTCACTTGGTTCCCAAATGCAGCTACGGTCGTTATTTTCTCTTTATTAGCTACCTTTTTCATTAGCAAGGATTGGAGGCGACTATCGGCATTAGCAGGGAAACTCCTACCTTCGAAAGCAAAGTCAAGCACCCAAACCGTGTTTTTGGATTTAAAAAAGGCTATGTTTGGTTTTATTAAGGCACAGCTAACACTCGTTTCACTCACAACGTTGATCATTTTAATTGGGCTTATCATCCTGCGGGTAGATTATGCTATTACAATCGCTCTTGTCACTGGACTAGTTGACATTATCCCGTATTTAGGAACAGGGCTAATATTTGTCCCATGGATTATTTATGAAGCAGTCATTGGAGAAGTTTCCATGGCTATCGGATTAGGAGTGCTCTACATAATCGTGCTTGTGCAGAGACAAATCATGGAACCAAAAGTTTTATCTTCGAATATAGGACTAGACCCACTCGCAACATTAATTGCCCTCTTTGTAGGCTTTAAACTGATCGGGTTTCTTGGTCTAATCGTTGGACCTGTCACATTAGTTTTGATCACAACTTTACATAGGGCCAATGTTTTTAGAGATATTTGGGCATTTATAAAAGGGAAGGAAGCATAAACACAGAAGGGTGTCCGAAATGAATTTGCCCCAAACTTTTTGGGAGCAGTCCATTTCGGACACCCTTTCTTTTACGAGAATTTTTTCCGTTAGAAGCTCAGAGACCTAAACTTGTGAAAAGGATTGTAAGTTCCCTTAGTCGCTTGTGAAAATGAGCTCTATATTTGTTGTTCGTAAGCGTGTCCCTTGCTCCACATACCGCCCTACTGTTATCGAATAATGGTCACATTGCCATTATCGATCCATTTCTTCAGGCCTTTTTTCAAAAATCCTTTAAAATAAAGCCGTGTTAAAGGGATAAGCAATAAAAAACCGATAGCATCCGTAATAAAACCAGGAGTTAAAAGCAATACTCCCCCAACAAGTATGCACATTCCATCGACAATCGCCTCACCAGGAACCCTGCCATACTGCATATCTAATTGCGCTCTTCTCAACGCTTCCAGTCCCTGCCGCTTTGCTAAATAGGCACCAATAACCCCTGTTAAAATAATGATGGAGAGCGTTGTCCAAACACCAATGATCCTGCCGGAAAGGAGTAGAACGAAAATTTCCCCCGCCGGGATTATAAGCAAGAGTAACAATATATATTTCATAGTTAACCTCCTTTTCAAGCCACTACCTCGTCCCTCATACCTCTATTATATTCTTGTCCTCCTAAAAAAACGAATGATAAGAAGAACATGAAGGCACCTTTTGAAAAATTCAATTTCAACTTTTCCAGCAAAGCTCACGCGAAAAAGCCTTCATCCTCCCCATCGCAGCAACCCAGGCAAAAGCAAAATACTTATCTCGCGCTTAACTGCGTGCCGCTTCGTTCAAACAATACGGCAACTGCTTGTATAGAAAAAGGGACTAATTAAAATGGTGATACCCCTTCCTAAAATTCATTTTCCGCAAATTTTTGCGGGGCGGGGGCGTACAAAGACTAACTTTTTTGGCCTCCTCACAAAAAAAGAGCTCTTCATGTAGGAGGCATGAAGAAATTAATTATAAAGTATATCCTCATACAGGAGGATGAAGGATACTCTCGCATTTTCCATGCATGCCTTGTCCTCATATAACGTTCATAAGACAAGATTGCCCTCGTCCAGTCCAATAATTGCAGAAACTCTTCTGTCCTTATATGTTTAATTCACTTTGCAACAGAATCAACAAGGACAGAGCAAGTTTTTGATTTTGGCATTCGTGCATAATATAAAAGCAAGTGGCGAAAAACAATCCGTTTTTCGCCACTTGCTTTATTTCGAAGCGTGACCTTTTAAAGGACGCTTGCATGACCGTTATAAATGACACCTCTTGTAGCATCAACTGTTACTTCTTGTCCATCTTTTAAAATGGATGTTGCTTTTTCAGCACCTACGATTACTGGAATGCCTAAGCTTAATCCGACTACTGCTGCATGGCTCGTTAAACCACCTTCTTCAGTGATTAGAGCGGCGCTCTTCTCGATTGCTGGAACCATATCTGCATCAGAACCAATCGTAACAAGGATAGAACCTTCCGTTACCTTTGCCAATGCCTCTCCTGCATTTCGAGCAACAACTACTTTTCCATAAGCTGATTTACGACCAATTCCTTGAGCTTTTACAAGCACATCTCCAACAACATGAATTTTCATCAGATTGGTTGTACCTGATTCCCCAACAGGAACTCCAGCCGTAATAACGACTAAGTCACCATGCTTCACTAGTTTGCTATTAAGGCTTTCTTGAACAGCGATATCAAGCATATCATCTGTTGTATTTGCACTTTCTCCTAATTGTGGGTACACACCCCAAACAAGAGCTAAGCGGCGATAAACTGATGGATGATACGTCACAGCTATAATAGGAGCCTGTGGGCGATACTTTGAAATCATTCTTGCAGTATGACCACTCTCAGTTGGTGTAATAATCGCATTAACAGCAAGATTCAATGCCGTATGGGCAACAGATTGACCAATTGCATCGGTAATATTGGTTTCGACAGCTTTCGTTCTTTTTGTTAAAAGACGTTTATGGTCAAGAGCAGATTCTGCACGGGAAGCAATATTATGCATCGTTTGCACTGCTTCTACAGGGTACATACCTGCTGCTGTTTCACCTGAAAGCATAATCGCATCGGTTCCGTCAAAAATAGCATTTGCCACATCGCTTGCCTCCGCTCTTGTTGGGCGCGGATTTCTTTGCATAGAATCAAGCATTTGCGTTGCGGTAATAACAGGTTTTCCTAAATCGTTGCATTTCTTGATTAATTCCTTTTGAACTAAAGGAACTTCTTCAGCCGGAATTTCAACGCCTAAATCTCCACGAGCGACCATTAAACCATCAGATACTTCCAAGATCTCGTCAATATTATCAACGCCTTCTTGGTTTTCGATTTTTGGAATGATATGAATATAAGTCCCGTTGTTTTCCTCAAGAAGCTTGCGAATTTCCATTACGTCAGAGGCACGGCGAACGAAAGAGGCAGCAATAAAATCAACTTCCTGCTCAATGCCAAAAAGAATGTCCTTTGCATCTTTTTCTGTTATACCCGGTAGGTTTACAGACACGCCTGGAACATTAACGCCTTTTTTATTTTTTAAAGTTCCACTGTTTAAAATTTTCGTATGAATTTCCTTCGCAGAGCGATCAATCTCCAACACTTCAAGACCAATAAGTCCATCATCCAATAAGATCTTTGCTCCAGTTTGAACGTCATCAATTAAACCCTCGTATGTAACTGAAAATTTATCTACAGTTCCCTCTACTTCATTCATAGAGATGGTAACTGTTTTTCCAGCTTCTAATTCGATTGCTCCATTCACCATATTGTGAGTACGAATTTCTGGACCCTTCGTATCTAATAAAATAGCGATGTTTTTATTTGCCTTTTTTGAAGCTTCGCGGATATTTTTTATACGCTGACCATGCTCAGCATGATCTCCATGGGAGAAGTTTAAACGAGCAACATTCATCCCAGCTTCCATAAGTTGCGTGAGCTTTTCCACGCTTTCACTAGCTGGACCAATTGTACAAACTATTTTTGTTTTACGCATTTAACGTGTAACCCTCCTGAAAAATCGTTGATTTTTTATCTATCGCAGCTATCTAAGATTATCTATAAAATCGAGGATTAAATAGATAGTTCTTTTGAAAGCTTTAACATTCCCATATTAATTTGATGCTTCATGTTTTCTAATGCTTCAATAATATCATAATCAACTAACTCATTTTTCACAATTCCTACTGCGCGCCCGCCTTTTTTATCCAAAAGTAATTCTACAGCCCGTGCGCCAAGGCGACTTGCTAACACACGGTCATTTGCTGTAGGAGTTCCTCCACGCTGCATATGCCCTAGAACTGACACGCGTGTATCAAAATTAGTTGCTTCTTTAATTTGCTTCCCGATTTCAACCCCACTGCCTACTCCTTCAGCAACGATAATAATACTGTGTTTCTTGCCGCGCTCGCTTCCTTTTCTTAGCCGAGCAACGATATCATCGATTGAATAATCTTCCTCTGGAATAAGAATGGTTTCAGCACCACCAGCTAATCCAGACCATAATGCGATATCTCCAGCGTCACGACCCATAACCTCAATGATAAATGTTCTTTCATGTGATGTTGCCGTATCACGAATTTTATCGATCGCATCAATAACGGTATTTAATGCCGTGTCAAAACCAATCGTAAAATCAGTTCCAGGGATATCGTTGTCGATTGTTCCTGGTACACCAACACAAGGAAATCCTTGTTCAGTAAGGGCCTTAGCTCCACGATAAGAACCATCTCCACCGATGACTACTAAACCTTCAATACCGAACTTCTTCAGTTGTTCAATTCCTTTTTGTTGTCCTTCTTTTGTTTTAAATTCTTCACAGCGGGCAGAATATAGAAATGTACCGCCTCTATGTATGATGTCACCTACAGAACCAAGTTCTAACTTTTTTATGTTTCCAGATATTAACCCTGAATAACCTCCATAAATCCCATAAACCTCTAGATCATGAAAAATACCTTTCCGAACAACAGCGCGGACGGCCGCATTCATTCCAGGGGCATCTCCCCCACTTGTTAATACACCAATCTTCTTCACATTAATCACCTCAAACTTAATGACTTTTGACATGATAAAGATTTCACACTCTATCACCTATAAAAATACAATAACTACCAAAATAATTTACGAGCTATTACCAAAGCTTTGCTAGTATCTACAATTCACCTTCTTATTATAAACAGAATGTCCTGTATTATTTACTTCTAAAATACCATGAAGCATATAGGTTCACAACTTATGGAAATGCTTACATCAATATGGCAGAATAATTGGTAAAATGCAAGCGCTTTATAATGGAATTTTAAGCAAAAAAACGTACTTTTTTCGTTAAAGTACGTCTTTTTGCTTATCCCTATTTTTAGGTTGTACTTATATATTCATTCTCGGCTTGTACAGTATACTCGCCAATCTGTTTATATTTTTCATATCTGCTCGCGATGAGATCCTCTTCGGTTAAAGGCAATAATTCTTTTAATGATTGTACAATGGCATGATGAATCGCTTCAGCTTGCAATGCCGTATCCTTATGTGCCCCACCTTTAACTTCCGGAATAATTTCATCAATTACATGAAGCTCTTTCAAATCTGGAGCGGTTATTTTCATTTTCTCAGCAGCGAGCTTTGCTTTCGATGCATCCTTCCATAAAATAGAGGCAGCTCCTTCAGGGGAAATAACAGAGTATGTTGAATTCTCCAGCATATGAAGATGATTACCTACTCCTAACGCCAGCGCCCCGCCGCTTCCACCTTCACCAATGACAATACAAATAATAGGAACACGAAGACCTGCCATTTCAAAAAGATTTCGTGCGATCGCTTCACTTTGCCCTCTTTCTTCTGCTGCTTTACCGGGATAAGCACCTTTTGTATCAATAAAGCAAATGATCGGTCTACGAAATTTATCCGCTTGCTTCATGATTCTGAGCGCTTTGCGGTATCCCTCTGGATGAGGCATTCCGAAATTCCTGCGAATATTTTCCTTTGTATCTTTCCCACGCTGATGCCCAATAATTGTAACAGGGAGTCCTTGGAATTTAGCGACCCCGGCAACAATCGCTTCATCATCGCCAAAGTTACGATCGCCATGACATTCAAAGAAGTCCGTAAAAAGAAGAGAAATATAATCCAAAGTAGTCGGACGATTAGGATGGCGAGCAATTTGAACGCGATCCCAAGGTTTCATATTTTCATAAATCTCTTTTTCTAACTTTTCAAGACGGACTTCTAGCTTTTCAATCTCATCTGTTAAATCGACGTCCGCCTCTTTCGTAATTTCTCTTAATTCCGAGATTTTTTTTCTTAGCTCGATGACCGGTTTTTCAAATTCTAACTCTCCAACCATTCGAGGTCACCTCCAGGCTGATGAATATCGAGTAATGTCGTTATTTTTTCCTTTAAATCGAGCCTAGAGATAACCGCATCTAACTGACCCTTTTCTAATAGAAATTCTGCTGTTTGAAAGTCTTCTGGCAATTCCTCACGGATCGTCTGCTCGATGATTCTTCTTCCTGCAAAACCAATTAAGGCACCCGGTTCTGCAAAATTATAATCTCCTAATGAGGCAAAGCTTGCTGAAACTCCACCTGTAGTTGGATGAGTCATAATCGAAATAATTAAGCCACCGTGATCACTAAACCGTTTCAAAGCTACACTTGTTTTTGCCATTTGCATGAGACTTAAGACCCCTTCTTGCATCCTTGCCCCACCAGAAGCAGTGAAAATAATAAAGGGTACGGAAAGCTCGTCTGCCTTTTCAATCGCCCTCGTAATTTTTTCGCCGACAACCGAGCCCATGCTACCCATTCGAAAAGTTGAGTCCATAATAGCTACGACGACTTCATGCTCATTAACACGCCCCGTACCAGTTACGACCGCTTCATTTAACTTCGTTTTCTTCTGATCCTTTTCCAGCTTTTCAATGTACTCCGGGAATTGCAGTGGATTACTAGAAGTCAACTGCTGATCCATTTCCACAAAACTTCCCTGATCTAAAAAACTGGCAATTCTCTCATTTGCATTCATTGGATGATGATATTGACAGTGAGTACAGACTTTAAGATTTTTGGTTAATTCCTTTGAATACATGATTTTTTTACAGTTTGGACATTTTGTCATAATACCTTCAGGTACATCATGTTTTGCAGCTTCAGAAGGGATTGTTGCATACTTTTTCTTTTTTGGTTTTGTAAATAAATCCTTGATCACGGTCTCTCTAACCTCCCCATGTCACACATTTTGAATCTCTTCCTTAGTGGTCTGACCACTAGTAGATAAAGAAATGCCTAATTTAGGGCAAATAAATTCCTGACTTTCCATGTGTGAATGTTTCTCATTTGTTGTCGATATGTGATTTCTACACTTTTTTTGTCCAGTTTCATTAGACATGGACATCTTTAAAAAGCTACTTTTCGCTCCTATCTGCAACGATGATCCATTGACAACCACGTTTGCGAAAAGAGCCTATTTTCACAATAATTTTCTTAATTTCTTGTACTTTTCAATAACTTCTTTTTCTTCTCCATTCATTAAGGCATCTAACACTGCTAAATATGCAGGTTTGGAGCTCGTCTCTTTTTTCAAATCTAAGGAACGATAAAAGTCGTTTAAAACGACCCAGATGCGATAGAGCAAGTGATTATCCGTTAATTCGACCATCTTCAAAAAAAACTCGTCATCCGAAACGTCATCCAGCATTTCGACTGTCTGCCGATAGTGATGAATCCCTTCATCATTATTTCTTTGCAGAATCACTCTTAAACAATCCATTTCAATAAACTGAATGGTGTCTTTTAAATCTTTGACTGCCTTTTGATCCTGGAGGATGAAGGTGCTCAGCAGCTGAACCATTTGATTTCCACGGGCATCTCGGAGGAAAGTGCCTTCCCCTCTTCGCGTTTCAATTAAACCTAATAATTCAATCGCTCGCAACGCTTCGCGAACGGAAGAGCGCCCAACTTGAAGGCGCTCCGAGAGTTCCCGTTCTGAAGGGATTTTATCACCAGGCTTTAACCCGTCCTCATCAATCATCTTTCTAATCTTTTTCACAATTTCAATGTAAATTTTTTTGCTTACAGCTTCAGAATTCAAATTTCTTCATCACTCACTTTTACCAATGATAGCAAGCCGGCTCGTCTTCTGTTTCACTTCTTCTGGATCAACTTTAATACGAGCAACGCCTGTTTCCATTGCTGTCTTGGCAACAGCTGCCGCCACTTCCGGAGCGACCCTAGGATCAAACGGAGCAGGAATAACATAATCAGCTGATAGCTCGTCTGCTCCAACGAGGCTAGCAATCGCTTCTACAGCAGCAACCTTCATCTTTTCATTTATATGTGTCGCACGTACATCTAATGCCCCGCGGAAAATCCCTGGAAATGCTAGTACATTATTAACCTGATTTGGGAAATCCGAGCGACCAGTACCCACCACTTTAGCTCCTGCCTCTTTTGCATCGTCTGGCATAATCTCAGGATTCGGGTTTGCCATCGCAAAAATAATCGGATCCGGATTCATAGAGCGAATCATTTCTGTAGTTAAGGCACCTTCCACAGAAACGCCAATAAAAACATCTGCACCTTTTATAATGTCAGCGAGACTTCCTTCCTCATTATTGCGATTCGTGAATTTTGATACTTCATCTTTGATCGCATTCATACCGAAGGAGCGCCCTTCATAAATCGCGCCTTTCGTGTCACACATAATAAGATCGCGAACTCCGTAATGGTATAATAATTTAATAATAGCAATTCCTGCTGCTCCTGCCCCACTAGCAACCACTTTAATTTCGGTCATTTTCTTTCCCACTAGCTTAAGAGCATTTACTAACCCAGCGACCGTAACAATCGCTGTCCCATGTTGATCATCATGAAATACAGGAATAGAAGTTTCTTTTTTTAGTCTTTCTTCAATTTCAAAGCATTTAGGCGCAGCAATATCTTCTAAATTTACACCGCCGAATGTCGGCTCAAGAAGCTTGACTGTTTCTACGATTTTGTCCACATCTGATGTATTTAAACAAATAGGAAAAGCATCTACTCCAGCAAAACTTTTAAATAAGACAGCCTTCCCTTCCATAACTGGCAAGGCAGCGGCAGGACCGATATTCCCTAAACCAAGCACGGCTGTCCCGTCAGAGACAACTGCTACCATATTACCCTTCATCGTATAATCATAAACACTTTCAGGCTTATCATAAATCGCTTTACATGGTTCTGCCACTCCTGGTGAGTAGGCTAAGCTTAAATCCTTTGCATTTCTTACCGGTATTTTTGATTTTGATTCCAATTTCCCTTTGTTGATTTTATGCATATGCAATGCTTCTTCACGTAAAGTCAAGCCAAATTCACTCCCTTTTCCGATTATACCCCTCTAAAATCCGCAAGTGGTCTGACCACGCTGTATATTAGAACAATATACCATATTCACTTAAATTGTAAAGATTAATATTTTGAATCATTGTTTAATAATAACGTTCATTATTCACTTTTCAAAATCACATTTTTTTCTCCGAGCAACAGCTTCAATGAATGCAGATATGAATCGCTAGGATCTACCCTATTATCCTCTCCTAATCGAATCGTCCGCTCCTTGCTTTCATAAAATAATACGACAGCAGTCGAGCCTTTATGCTTCTTAATTAGCTCTTTTAGCTTTGCTAAAAGTGGAGCTGTTTCCTTTTCCTTTTCAATCTTTAAATAGAGGGTAGCCGCCGGCTTTTCCATATTCTCGATTACCTTTCTAGCATCTAAGGCGGACTGGATAATAAATTGTTTACTTTCCTCACGAATTTCTATTTTCCCTTCAATTATGACAATATTGCCTTTTTGCAAAACACCGGCAAAACGTTTAAAAACATTGGGAAATACAACGGCGTCCATATCGCCACTTTGATCTGAAATAGCTAAAAACGCCATTTCTTCTCCTTTTCTCGTACGAATTTTTTTAAGTTCTGATATATTAATAAGCGACTTTACCCATTTTTGATTTGGTTGAGCAAATTCTATTTCTGTAATCGCTAGTCGCTCCATATACCCATTAAAAATAGAGACGGGGTGATCTGACAAATAAAAACCAAGAACAGCTTTTTCAAATTGAAGCTTCAGCTCCACTTCAATCGGGCTGACTTCAACATATTTAGGCTTTAAAAAAAACGTCTCTTCATCTGCAAATAAATCCCCTACTCCTTCTTCATTTGGGTTTACTAACTGGGCGTGCTCAATCGCAACATCAATGCTTGCAAGTAAAACCGCCCTATCTTTCCCGAATTCATCAAAGCTCCCTGAATGAACTAGCGCTTCCAGCACTTTGCGATTCACCGCTCTAGTAGAAACTCTTAGACAAAAATCGAATAAATCAACAAATTTTCTTTTCTTTCTTGCTAGAAAAATTTCTTTAAGTGCTGCAACTCCTACCCCTTTAATGGCTGCTAAGCTAAAACGGATTCCATTTTGCTCAACAAGGAATGAATAACCACTTTGGTTGATCGATGGAGGCAAAAGTCCAATCCCCATCTGTTTAGTTTCACGTATATATTGGGCAATTTTTGATTCACTGTTGCTCACCGATGATAGGAGAGCTGCCATAAAATGCACCGGATAATGTGCCTTTAAGTAAGCTAATTGGTAAGCAATGACACTGTAAGCTACTGCATGACTCCGGTTAAAGCCATAATTGGCAAATTTAACGATTAAATCATAAATTTCGTTAGCTGTATTTTGATCATAGCCTTTTGCAAGAGCACCTTGGACAAAGTGTTCCCTTTCTTTATTAAGGACCTCTTTTTTCTTCTTTGAAACTGCCCTTCTTAACAGATCCGCTTCCCCTAAAGAAAAACCAGCCATGTTCGCAGCGATTTGCATGATTTGTTCCTGATATACGATGACACCGTATGTACGCTCTAAAATAGGAATTAAATCAGGATGGGGGTAGGTGACCGTTTCTTTCCCATGCTTTCGATTAATGTACAGTGGTATATTCTCCATTGGACCTGGACGATATAAAGCATTGACAGCGACAATATCCTCAAAGCGACTTGGTTGCAATCTTTTCAGGACACTTCTCATTCCATCTGATTCCAACTGAAATACTCCTGTTGTTTCCCCTTGCGAAAGGAGTTTGAAAGTCGCTTCATCCTCAAGTGGTATTTCTTTTATCTGTATACGTTTGCCAGTTTTTCGATTGATGGAATCAAGTATCGTCTCAAGCAGTGAAAGATTTCTCAGTCCTAAGAAATCCATTTTGAGTAATCCAAGTTCTTCAAGATGGTCCATTGGATACTGTGTTAAGTAAATATCATTATGGCCTGCCTGAATGGGAATTGACTCCACCAACGGCTTTTCCGTTAACACGACTCCAGCTGCATGAGTAGACGTATGTCGCGGCAGACCTTCTAATTTTGTTGCCACTGCAAATAATCGTTGATGAAGAGGTGATTCTTGAATGAATTTACGCAGCCCTTCTGATTCCTTTACCGCCGTTGTCAATGTCGTTCCTGGACGAGAAGGAATTAACTTTGATACTTGATCAAGCTCTTTTCCTTGAAGGCCAAAAACTCTCCCGACATCTCTCATAACAGCTTTGGCTGCAAGCGTTCCAAAGGTAATGATTTGCGCAACATGGATCTTCCCATATTTATTTGCAACATATTCAATCACTTCATCTCTGCGATGATCTGGAAAATCGATATCAATATCCGGCATTGAAATCCGCTCAGGGTTTAAAAAGCGTTCAAATAATAACTGGTGGCTAATCGGGTCCACATCGGTTATATACAGAACATAAGCGACCATCGAGCCTGCTGCAGAGCCCCTTCCAGGTCCAGTTAAAATTCCATTTTCTCTTGAAAACCTCATGAAATCCCAAACAATTAAGAAATAATCAGCAAATTTCATGTTCTTAATAATGCTTAATTCATACTCTAATCTCGCTCGGTGTTCATCCGTGCTTTCTCGGTACCTCTCTTGAAAGCCTTTATAGCAAAGCTCCTCTAATAATTGCTCCGAGCTTTTTTCTTCATTCGTTGGGTATTTTGGCAAGCTCATTTGGTTTAATTCAATCATGACATTACATGCTTCTGCAATTCGAAGAGAATTTTCTAAAGCGTCAGGAAGATAGGAAAAAAGCTCTCCCATCTCATCCGCTGTTTTTAAATAATAGTGATCATTTTCTAACTTTTCTCTCGCCTCATCTTGTAATTTCTCCCCATTTTTAATCGCAAGAAGACATTCGTGAGCAAAAGAATCTTCTTTATTGATGTAATATACCTCGTTCGTAGCCACTAGTTGAAGCTGTAAATCTTTAGAAAGGTCAATGATTCCTTTATTAATGGTTTCTTCAATGGCGATGCCATGATGTTGAATTCCTAAATAAAAATGACCGTTTGCAAAAATTTTTTTGTAGACCGTCGCACTCTTTACAGCTTCATCATAATTTCCTGCTGCAAGATTCTCTTCTATTTCCCCTTTCATTCCTGGAGAAATGGCAATAATGCCGTCCGCATAACCCCTTAGCCATTTCATCGGAATTCCTGTCGGTGAATTAGTCTGGACAACGCTCGATATTTTGAGGAGATGATGAAATCCTTTTTGATTTTTCGCTAACAGCACGAGGGGGTAAGAGCTTTCGTTTCTTTCGCTCTCAACCATAACTGTCAGACCGATAATCGGTTTAATCTTTGCCTTCAAACATTCCTTATAAAAGGCAATCGTTCCATACATGACATTTTGATCAGTAAGGGCAATGCTGGAGAACCCTTTTTGCTTTGCAGCCTGAACAAGCTCTGCGATCCTCGTCGTACTCGTTAATAGACTATATGAACTATATACATGAAGGTGAACAAATGACAATACGATCCCACCTTTCCATACGCTGTTTTGAACCATTTCGTTTGTAAACTAGAAGCAGCAGATTTTTTGTATATTGGTTTTTCTAGCTGCCTATTGATCATGTCCATCTCGATTTCTTCTAAGTATCTTCAGTTCTTATTATAGAACCTCAAATAAAAAAAAGAAAAGATGTTCTCTTTTTTTAAGAAAAACTCGTCCAACAACTCCGGATGAAAAATCATATTTTCAAATATTTGTCCATATGAATGTAATAAGCACGCATTTATTGACATTGGCTCGAGATGTCGTTGGTAAATCGATGCAAAATAGAGACAGAACAAAGTAGCAGGTAACAATTCTCGTTGAAAATGTTCCAAAATTCCGTAGTGAGGATGAACGTACATGAAAGAGCAACCTTTTTTTTCTCTATTAATTGATAGCTATTTTATTGCATTAGGTGTGTTGCTTGGAGGAGCACTAATTGGTGGCATCGGTGCCTTTTTAACTGGTAAACCACTGATGACAGAAATTTTCCGCATTTCCTCACAAATCAGAATTTGGGCCATCGTTGCTGCAATTGGCGGTACATTTGATGCAGTCTATAGTTTTGAGCGAGGACTATTTGCCGGGGATACGAAGGATATCTTTAAAACCTTCCTCCTGATATTAAGTGCTCTTGGTGGTGCACAAACAGGCTCCTTCTTTATTACGCTATTAACAGGGGAGCATGTGTCCGAATGAGAATTCCATCCTATCATCAATTTCAAGAATGGCGAAGATTATTCGCAGGAATGGCCATTGGCGCACTCATCAGTTGGCTTATCTTCCTTTTTATCTTTGGTGAGTGGATGGAGGACTACAGCATGGAAATCAAGCTTCAAGAAGAAGAAATTCAAGATCTGAAAAAAGAAAAAGAAATTTGGCAAGAGGATGTTGAAAAAATCAATAAAGAAAATGAAGAAAAACTGACGATCCAAAAAATTGAAGTTAAAATTTTAAACCACGAAAGATACAAGCTTGATACTTACAGTGTCCATGAAATCGAGGAGTCTGCAAAGGAAGATATTCGCACGTTATTAACACAAAATATTGAAACTGCTTTTAAAAGCAGAGACCTTATTCAAAGGACGATTGAAAACCGGACCTTTAAAGCCCATGAAAAACGTTACCGCCTTAAAATCAAGGAAATCGTTTTTTATACAACCTTAACCATTCAAGTTGAACTGCAATTTGATAAATAACGGAGAGGGAATTTGCATATGCGCCATTCCCTCATTCCCCATTAAGACTTCTGCCGATAATTGATGCACGCTTCTTCTAACTCTTTCATGACATGCTCAACTTCATCCCATGAATAAATGGAGGCTCCTGCCGCAAGCGGATGCCCACCCCCATTAAATTTTCTCGCAATGCCGTTAATAACAGGTCCTTTCGAACGTAACCGAACACGAATTTGATCCTCTTCTTCAATAAAGAATACCCAAGCAAGGAGGCCTTTCACATCCCCTAATGTACTAACAAGAAGTGAAGCTTCTGCAGGAATCGCAGCAAAATCTTTTAAAAGCTCCTTATTTATAATCATCGAAGCAACACCGTGTTCATTCATGTTAAAATTTTGCAGAACGTATCCTTTTAATTTAACGAGATTAGGTTCTAGTTCATACATCCGATCAAACAGCTCTGTTCTGTCAAAATTATACTTAATTAGTTCGCTCGCATAAGCAAAGGTTTTCTCTGTTGTACTTGGATAAAGAAAACGGCCAGTATCTCCAACGATTCCAGCATACAAAAGACGGGCTGCAGCATCAGACATTTTCAAACCTGAAACCTGTCCTGCAAGGTAAAATTCATAAATCATCTCACTGCAAGAGCTTGCATCAGTATCAACCCAGATCAAATCTCCGTACGGTTCTTCATTCGGATGATGGTCAATTTTAATAAGACAATCACCAAGCTGATAACGTTGATCGCAAATTCTCGCTTCATTCGCTGTGTCTGTCACAATGACCAATGCTCCCTTATAGGTCTCATCAGCAATGTGATCAAGCCGTGATAAATAATGTAATGACGGTTCTTCCTTCCCAACCATATAAATCGATTTTTCCGGAAAGGAAGCCTTGAGCAACTCGGCTAATCCCCCTTGTGACCCATAAGCATCCGGATCAGGGCGGACATGACGATGGATAATAATGGTGTCATATTTTTGAATGGTTTCAAATATCTTTTCTCTCATTTTTTACTCCTTATCCGCTATTGTAGTGTACTCCTCAAAAAACTTATCTATCTCCATTTTTACCATAAAAAAATGAAAAGAAAAGATCATTTATACAAATTCTTTCTTTAAGATGCTGCCAGCTTTTAGTACAAAAAAAATGATGACAGTAGCATTTTCTCATAAAAATCGTTAAGATAAAGAGTGAAGTTGTTCAAGCTTGGAGGAAATATCAAATGAAAATACTCGTTATCTTATTTGTGTTCGCTTTCTCTTTCTATATTTTTTATAAGGTGAAGTATTTTCGCACACAAAGACCTGCAGAAAAAAAGTGGGTTTCAGCAAAAGCTACTGTTGCACTTGGTTTATTTGTGGCCCTTTTTGGATTGAATCAGTTCTTTATCAATCAAACCGCGGTTGGATATATCGTTGGAAGTGTCTTTCTCCTGTTAGGTGCTATTAATGTATGGGGTGGAGTGAAGTCTTATAAATTTTATTTACCTCATGCGATTGAAGAAGCTGAGCAGTTAGAAAAATAATGGTCTTTTCTAAATAATGTGCGCAAAAAATGTCCAAAAAAGGTCTCGCTTTTTTGGACATTTTTTTGCACCCATTCGGAATAGTTTCGGCACGAATGAAGTAAAGGAGTCTTCCTCCTTATCCAGCCCCTTACATATTTTGGCTTATCGGAGCCGTTTGATAGGTGAGAAGGCCTGTGCTAGATGTATTCTATACTTCCATGATTAAAGCAAAAAGCAAATGTAGATAAGCGATCGACTAGCTTTCATTTGCTTTTCATACTAGCCCCATTGCACAGTCACACTTACTATTGTCTGTCTAACAACTGGCACATCATCATTGCTTTGCCTACGAGAACCCCATCATTAAAGACCTCTACATCAACCTTGCCAAACTTACGCCCCACCTCTAGCACCTTTGGATAAATTTCTAAAGTGCTGTCAATTTGTACCGGCTTCAAAAAATAAATGGTCATATTTTCAACCACTAAATCTCCTTTTTTAAAACCTCGTAAAACACCGTTCGCCGCCTCCGTTACAATTGTTGTAAAGACGCCATAAGAAATCGTGCCAAGATGGTTCGTCATTTGTGGCGTGACCTCACAGCGATAAGTTTCATCATTCTTCATTTTCCCTTTTGACAGCACTAACTGGCTCGTAACAATATCATCAATCGTTTCCCCAACTTGTGGTTGGCGTTGAATCATTTGCAAGGCTTTCAACACATCCTGACGACTTATAATACCTATGAGCTTGTTATTATTGTCTGTAACGGGCAAAAGCTCGATCCCTTCCCAAACCATCATATGGGCAGATGAAGCAACGCTTGTTTGTCCGCTAACCGTCATCGGATTCTTCGTCATAATTTTTTCGATCAACTGCTCAGGATCTACCCCAATAACGTCTTTGGAAGTAACCATTCCTTGCACTTTCATATTCTCATCTACAACCGGATAGCGCCCATGCGTTGTTTCACGGTTATATTCATACCATTTAGACACCGTATCAGTTGTGTTTAAATAAATCGTATCGGTAACAGGTGTTAAAATATCTTCAACTAAGACAATTTCTTTTTTAATTAACTGATCATAAATCGCTCGATTGATCATTGCCGCAACGGTGAATGTATCATAACTGGTTGAGATAATCGGGAGCTGAAGTTCATCTGCGAGTTTTTTTACCTCATCCTCCGTATCAAACCCTCCTGTTATTAAAACAGCCGCACCTGCTTTTAAAGCATGTTCATGAGCCCTTGTCCGATTTCCAACAATCAACAGATTGCCTGCCCCTGTGTAGCGCATCATCGCATCAAGCTTCATGGCACCAATCACAAATTTATTAAGTGTTTTATGCAGGCCAGCTCGTCCACCTAGTACTTGTCCTTCAACAATGTTGACAACCTCTGCATATGTTAATTTTTCAATATTTTCTTTTTTCTTACGTTCAATTCTGATCGTGCCAACTCGTTCTATCGTACTTACATACCCTTTATTTTCAGCATCTTTAATAGCCCTGTACGCAGTACCTTCACTTACATTTAATGCCTTGGCAATTTGTCGTACAGATATTTTTTCTCCAACTGGTAGTTGATCAATATACTCTAAAATTTGTTCATGCTTTGTAGCCAAGACCTTCACCCTTTAAATTTAAATTATCATCTCATTATATTTCAACATGGCTTTTTCCTGTCTTTATCTACCATGATAAAATTTTCCGATTTCTTCTCTTATTATAAGGTGAAGGAGGCAATAGATTCAATCAATTGTATGAACGAAGACGTTTTTGCGACTTTACCGGTGATTGTCTCACATTTGCTTTTGCTTTTTTCGGTTCATATAGTAACGCTGAAAGATTGCCAGCGATCACAATAAGGCAGAGAACAAGCCAGGATAGTGCGAAAATACCAGCAAGTCCACCGTCATGGATCGGCAATCTAGGTAAAGCAAAATAGAGCATCGCAGCGCTCGCTAATAAGCAAAGAATATAACGATTTTTAGCCATGTACGTTCCTCCTTTATTTCTTTGATTAATATTTATGCAGGAAGAGCGAAAAAAAGTCGTTCTATTTGTCCATATGCATATCGGAAAATCATAAGATATATCGGCTATATTCTTGATATATCAGGGAAAAAGCAAATATATTGGCATTTCATGACATATATCTGAGAAAACCGCAATGGCTTAGCTTCTTTACGAACACAAAAAAGCGTAGCAGTTCAGCTACGCTTCAGACTGTAGACAAACTCGATGAAAATCGAGTTTTCCTACAGTCTTTTTTGTTTTAGAATAAAGGTAGAAACAATACTTGGAGTGATGAAGATGCTTTCGAAACATAATTCCATTCAACGTGATCAAGTAGAAATGGTCGCTTTAGACCAGTTGGTGCCTGAAAATCATTTAGTCCGAAAAATGGAGGCAGCGATTGATTT